>JAICLM010000170.1 GCA_025927435.1 Thermoleophilia bacterium
CGCGGTTCTCGAACTCGGCCACGGTGCGGGGCCGCTCCCCCGGGAGCTTCGGCGCAAACTCGAACCCGTCTGGCACCTGCTCGGCCCAGCGCCGGAACTGCTCCTCGGCCGGCAGCCGGTACCCGGTCGTGTTCAGCTCGACCGTCGGGAAGCTTTCGGCGTAGAAGGCGAGAAACCCGGCCGGATCGAGCCCGGCCGGGTAGAAGCCGGGCCGCCAGCTCGGATACGACCAGCCCGAGGTACCGACCGATACGCGGTTTACTGTGGGCGATCCCTTGGCCACCGTGGAGAAACTGACATACCCGCTCGAACGGTTCACGGAGGACGAGCAGGCGCGGCTCGCTCCGCACTTCACGAACCTCGATCGGCCGGTCTTCGCGCTGGTCAACCTGCCGGAGACGGTCAAGGGAGCGCTTTTCGCCCGCTACTCGCGCTACGCCGGCACGCTGCGCCGTCTCTTCCTCGACGAGTTCGCGGAGTCGCTGCCCGCAGTGCCCGTCGTCGAGCTCGGCGAGGGCGAGCGCGCCGCGAAGCTCTACGAGACGATCTTCCTCGGCTACGGCGACGACTCGGTCGCCCAGCTCGGCGGCGCGCACATCGCCTGCGAGTGGACGTCGAACCTGCTCACCAAAATCCTGCAGCGTCCCCGGCTCGCCGCCTACCTCGAGCAGTCCACGCGCTACATCGCCTACGACACCCGGCTCGACGGGTTCGGCTACCGCTACCACCGCGACCCGCGCTTCGGTCCCGCCTACGAGGCGGCGATGGACGACCTGTTCTCCACGTACTCGGCGCTGCTCGCCGGCGTCTCGGCCTGGGTGGACGAAAAGTTCCCCGCGGCGGAGGGAGAGTCGCCGGCCGCGCACCGGCGCGCCGTGCGCGCGAAGGCGCTCGACCTCGTCCGCGGCGTCCTCCCGGCGGCGTCGCTCTCGCACGTCGGGATCTACGCGACCGGCCAGACGTACGAGCAACTCGTGCTCCACCTGCTCGCGCACCCGCTCGCCGAGGCACGCGCGTACGGCGAGATGCTGCTCGAGGAGTTGCAGACGGTGATGCCGAGCTTCGTCGCCCGCGTGCCGCGCCCGGACCGCGGCGGCCGCTGGATCGAGTACCTCCGCGAGCGGAACGAGGCGGCAGCGACCGTGGCCGCGCGGCTCGGGCTCGACGACACCGACGAGGAGACGACGGCTCCCTCCGTCCGGCTGCTCCGGGCGCACGGCAGCGAGGAGGAGCTGCTTGCCGCGCTGCTGTACGAGGCCTCGACCGTAGGCGAGAGTGAGGCTCTGGCGGCAGTCGGCCGGCTCACGGCGGCGGAGCGCTCGGCGCTCGTCCGCGAACTCGTGGCCGAGCGTGAGAACCGGCGCCACCGGCCCGGACGCGGCTTCGAGACGCTGACCTACCGCTTCGAGATCGTCTCCGACTACGGCGCCTTCCGCGACCTGCAGCGGCACCGGCTGCTCACCTGCCAGTGGCAGAGGCTGTCGCCGGATCTCGGGGCCGACATCCCGCACGAGGTCGAGGAGGCGGGCCTCCGCCCGGACTACGCGCGCGCCCTCGAGACGTCACGCGCCGAGTACGAGCGGCTGCGCGGCGAGGGCCTGGCCGACGAAGCTCCGTACGCGCTCTGCCTCGCGTACCGCATCCGGTACGTCCTGGAGCTCGACGCGCGCGAGGCGCTCCACCTGATCGAGCTTCGCTCGGGCCGCGAAGGCCATCCGTCCTACCGGGCCGTCGCGTTGCAGATGCGCGACGCGATCGCTGCCGTCCACCCGAGCGTCGCCGCGGCGATGGCCTTCCTCGACGACTCGACCGAGCCGCGGCTCGAGAGGCTGCTCTCCGAGATGCGCAATGAGGCCCGAGCGGGACGCTGAGCTCGAGAACGAGGTCTACGAGAACGAGAGCTTCCGCGGGCAGGATCTCTCCGGGCTCCGCACGACCCGCTGCACGTTCCGCGGCTGCGACTTCACCCTCTCCCAGATCAACGGCTCCGAGCACGTCGGCAGCGACTTCGCCAACTCGACCTTCGAGAGCGCCAACCTGTTCGGCGCGAGCTTCGCCGAGTGCAGGCTGGTGGGGGTGAGCTTCGCAGGCGCGACACTGACGGGCCTCACGGTCGAGGGTGGCGACTGGTCGTACGCACTGCTTCGGGGCCAGGAGCTCACCGGGCTCGAGCTTCGGGGAATTCGGCTGCGCGAGGCGGACCTCTCCGAGACCGACCTCACGGATGCGGACCTGCGCGCCGCCGACCTGACGCGCGCCCGCCTCCACAACGCGACGCTTGCGGGCGCCGACCTCCGCGAGACGAACCTCGACGGCGTCGACCTCTCGGCGGCCCGAATCGCGCAGGCGCGCCTCGACCTGGCGGGCGCCGTCCAGCTCGCCCGCTCGCTCGGCGCCGAAGTGGAGTAGGTGCTAGGTCCGGACCGGCGGCGGGCGCAGCACCGTCTTGCCGGGCTCGGTACCGTCGGCTCCCGGCAGCGTCACGACCCACGAGTCGCCCTTCCGGAGCGTGTACGGCGCGGTGAGCGTCACCGTCACGACCCCGGGATTCGGGGACTGGACCCGGAAGCTCCCGCACGCGCCCCAGGGCTTTCCGTGGCGGACGAGGTAGACCTCGTAGTAACTGTGCGGCGGCAACTGCTTCAGCCCTACGACGCTGAGCGTCATGGGCCAGTTCCCGTCCCTCGAGTCCCAGACCTCCAGCGTGCCCTGGGCGTGCTTCGCGAGCCCCGTGCCCTCGAGAGCCTGGCTCAGCACCGGCGAGGCGCCGCCTCCGCCGCGGTTCGCGACGGCGTAACCGAGAAGGAAGACGCCGACGAGCGCGAGCGTGGCGGCGAGAAGGAGCATCGCGCGCCGCTTCAGGGCCCGCTTCCGCTGCAGGGTCATTCCGAGGGTGGGCCCCGCCTCGAGCTTGGGGCTCAGCTCCGGCGGCGGGCCCGCCTCGAGGAGCATGTCGTGGACCTGCCGTAACCGCGCGCGCTCCTCGCCGGTCGTCTCGGCGCCGATCAGATCGTCGAGGGTCGGCTCACGGTTCACAGCAGCTCTCCTTCCAGCACTGACGCGAGCCGGGCGAGGGCGCTTCGCGTCCGGGTCTTCACCGTTCCGAGCGGCAGGTGGAGGTACTCCGCCACCTCGCTCTGCGACATGCCGCTCCAGTAGGCGAGCTCGATCACCTCGCGCTCGCGCGGCTGGAGGTCCTCGAGAGCGCGATGCACGCGCCATGCCACGTCGGAGTCCTCGGCCTGCTGCGCGGGCCCGCGCTCGGGAGACGCGAGCTCGGGAAGCTCCGCGTCGAAAGCGAGTCCGTTGCGGCGCAGCCGGTCGACGATCGCGTTCCGGGCGACCGTGTAGATCCAGCCGCCGGCCGCGCCGCGTTCCGGCCGGTACGTCGAGGCGGAGCGCCAGACCGCCGTGAACGCCTCCTGCACGGCGTCCTCGGCGTGGCCGCGGTCTCCGAGCCTGCGCAGGGCGAGGCCGAAGACCGATCGAACGTAGCGGCCGTAGAGGGTCTCGAAGGCGTTGCGGTCGCGCTCGGCGACACGCCGCAGCAATTCGGCGTCCGACGCAGAGTCGTCGGGCGGCGCGGGCTCCGCAGGGACGGCACGCAGGCGCGGCTGGGGCACATCGAGGGCAATCTCCATATCGCCACTGTCCTTACGCATCTCGCCCCCGGTCGGATTGTCCTAACCGGTCTGGGCCGCGGCGAAGCGCCGCTCCACCTCGGGCCAGTTGACGACGTTCCACCAGGCCTCGAGGTAGGCGGGCCGCTTGTTCTGGTAGGAGAGGTAGTAGGCGTGCTCCCACACGTCGATCCCGAGCAGCGGGACGTCGCTCTGCATGACCGGCGAGTCCTGGTTCGGCGTGGAGTAGACCGAGAGGCCGGTGCCGTCCCAGACGAGCCAGGTCCAGCCGCTGCCAAAGCGCTTCACGCCGCCGTCGTTGACCGCGGTGCGCAGCTCGTCGAAGGAGCCGAACGCGTCGTCGATCGCGGAGCGCAGCGCGCCGCCGGGCTGGCCGCCTCCGTCCGGGCTCATGATCTGCCAGAACAGCGAGTGGTTGGCGTGGCCGCCGGCGTTGTTGCGGACGGCGGTCTGCTTGTCCTCGGGCAGAGAGTCGAGGTTCGTGAGCACGCTCTCGACGGACGCGTCCGCCAGCGGCGTCCCCTCGAGCGCGGCGTTCGCGTTCGTGACGTAGGCCCCGTGGTGGAGGTCGTGGTGGATGCGCATCGTCTCCGCGTCGATGTGCGGCTCGAGCGCGTCGTAGGCGTACGGCAGATCGGGCAGTTCGAAGGCCATATCGGGGGCTCCTTTCAGCTGCGCTGCGCTTCTGCGACGGAGGATATGCTCCGCGCTCGTGTCCACGCTCGTCTACAGGTTCGAGGAGATCGCCCCGCGGCCGCTGCGGCCGGAGGTGTACGAGCTCGACGGCATCTCGCGCGCGTCGGTCGAAGCGCACTACAAGCTGTACGAGGGCTACGTCACGAAGCGGAACGAGATCCTGCGGCGGCTCGCCGACGTCGACTCCTCTGCCGCGAACCAGGTCTTCTCCGAGCTCCGGGCACTCAAGGTCGATCTGAGCTTCGCGATCGGCGGGATCAAGAACCACGAGCTCTACTTCGGCCACCTCGGCGGCGGGGGCGGAGACCCGGAGGGCGCGTTCGGCGAGCTCGTCTCGCGGCACTTCGGCTCGGCCGACGCCTGGCGCGCCGACCTCAGGGCGACCGGCATGGCCGGGCGCGGCTGGGCGTGGACGGCGTTCGACTGGGACGAAGGCCGCCTGTTCAACTACGTCGGCGACGCGCAGAACACGTTCCCGGTCTGGAACGCAACCCCGCTCGTCGCGCTCGACGTCTACGAGCACGCGTACTTCCTCGACTACCAGACCGATCGCGCCTCGTACATCGACGCGTTCTTCACGAACCTCGACTGGGACGTCGTGAACGACTGGATCGAGCAGTACGGCATCCCCACCTAGGTCCTAGGCTTCCAGGGTGGAAACCGCCGCGTTCGCCGTCGCCGGCTACCTGTGCGGCTCGCTGACGTTCGGCTACTGGCTCGTGCGGATCTTCCGC
>JAICLM010000005.1 GCA_025927435.1 Thermoleophilia bacterium
ACGACCCTGATCGCGCTCCTGCGCGCCGTCGCGTACGGCTGGCGCCAGGAGACGATCGCCGAGTCGGCGAAGGCGATCAGCGACCTGGGACGGGAGCTCTACAGCCGGCTGGCCACGCTCACCGAGCACTTCGCCAAGGTCGGCCGCGGCCTCGACACGGCAGTCCGGTCGTACAACGAAGCCGTCGGCTCGCTCGAGACTCGGGTGCTGCCGAGCGCCCGGAAGTTCCGCGATCACGGGGTCTCCCCCGCGGCGGAGCTCGCGGAGCTCGGAGGCGTGGAGCGGACGACACGGCCCGTGAGCGCGCCGGAGCTCGGCGCCGGCGACACGACGGCAGACGCCGCCTAGAAGCGCAACAACGCGGCGAGGCCGCCGACGGGCTCGAGGTCGCGATGCTCCTCGCCGATCACCTCGACCGTACCGCCGTGGGTCAGCGTCTGGTGAACGGCGAGGTCGAGTCCGGTGTCGGCCTCCTGGAGCGTCGTCCCGTCCAGGGGGCAGCTCCCGTCGACCGCCTGCGCGCGGCCGCAGGCGGGACAGACATAGGCGGGCCGATCGGCCCCGTCCTGCACGAGCAAGAGCTCGACTCGCCCGTCGGACGCGGCCTGCAGGGTCTCCTCCCAGCCGGCCGCTGCGCGCCCGTTTCGCGCTGCCTCCTCGCGCCAGCGCGCCAAGAGCTCCTCCTCCCTCCCGGCACGCCACCCGTCGAGGAGCGGCCGCGCCGCCTCGAGCAGCCGCGGCGCGTCGACGTGCGCCTCCGCCGCGACCCAACCGACGAGTGCAGCGCGGGTCTCGGCCGAGAGCAAGCTCTCGAAGCCGGATCGCGTCTCCTCCGGGCCGGCGAGCACGACACGAACGTCCCGAAGCCGGCGGACGCAGCGGTCGAGCGCGTCGGCCACGTCCCGCAGATGCCGGTCGACGATGGTCTCGATGTGGCGCTCGTAGCGGCCTTGCGACCAGCCGCCCTGATCGTGGCGCCCGGGCACGTCCGCCGACTCGTCCGCCAGCGGCAGCAGCTGGCCCGCGCGCAACCGATAGACGTCGCCGCGCTCGCGCCCGACGTAAGCGACGAGCGCTCCGTCGTCCCGTCCGACGAGGCGAACGAGCGGCGCCAGATAGAGCTGCCTGGCGATGCGGGCCTCGTCCTCCACCGGCCACGGCAATGGGAGCTGCAGGAAGAGGTCGTCGCGCTCCGCCGAGAACACGGCAAGACCGCGCACACCCTCACGGCTGAATTCGCTGCGGAACCACACGTCGATCCGCTCGATGTCGCGCGCGAGGGCCTTCCGCTCCTCGGGCGACAGCGACGGGCTTTGCTCGCCCAGCTGCCGCTCGGCGCGCGCGATAAGCGACCGCGTGTGCGAGGCGAGATCCCCCGCGGTCGGCACGATGCTCGGGTCGAGCCCTACGTAGAGGCTCACTGCGCAGCCATGCTTCGCACGGAAGGCAGCGAGCTCGCGCAGCTGCTCCCAGGTGATCGTTCCGGCCACGCCGCCGGTGTCCCCTGCACCGCGGATTTCATGCCTCGCCGGGAACGTCAATCCGGCCCAGATCGTTTAATACACCAGACAAGTTTTTGCGAGAGAGGAAACGATGAGCGACGCACGTGACGTGATCGTGATCGGCGGAGGGCCCGCGGGATACACCGCGGCCCTTTACGCTGCGCGCGCGAACCTGAATCCACTCGTGATCGAGGGCTTCAGCTGGGGTGGCCAGCTGATGGTCACGAGCGACGTGGAGAACTATCCCGGGTATCCGGACGGGATCATGGGGCCCGAGATGATGGCGGAGTTCCGGCGCCAGGCTGAGCGCTTCGGCACCGAATTCGTGACCGATGACGTGACCCGCGTCGACTTCTCGGAGCGGCCGTTCCGCATCTGGGTCGAGGACGAGGAGTACCGCGCCCGTTCCGTCATCGTCGCGACGGGCGCGAGCGCTCGCTGGCTCGGGCTCGAGTCGGAGGAGCGGCTCAAGGGACGCGGCGTGTCGGCGTGCGCGACGTGCGACGGCGCGTTCTTCCGGGACAAGCACATCTTCGTGGTCGGCGGCGGCGACTCGGCGTTCGAGGAGGGGCTGTTCCTCACCCGCTTCGGCTACAAGGTCACCCTCGTCCATCGCCGGCACGAGTTCCGTGCCTCGCAGATCATGATCGACCGGGCGCGCGACAACGAGAAAATCGAGCTCAAGACGCCGTATGTCGTCGAGGAGGTGCTCGGCGAGGACTCGATCAGCGGGCTCCGGCTGCGCAACACGGAGACGGACCAGACCGAGGAGGTCGAAGCCGGCGCGCTCTTCGTCGCGATCGGCCACGATCCCAACACGAAGCTCTTCCTCGACCAGCTCGACCACGACGCGAACGGGTACCTCGTCGCGCAGCCCGGGACGACTTTGACGAACGTCGCCGGCGTCTTCGCCGCCGGCGACGTGCAGGATCACATCTACCGGCAGGCCGTGACCGCGGCAGGCAGCGGCTGTATGGCCGCCCTCGACGCCGAGCGCTTCCTCGCGACCGAAGAGGGACACACCGGCACCGCGCTCACAGCCCCCAGGCCGGAGGCGGAGCCGACTCGGGTTTAGCTGCCGCACGTGCCGAACTTCATCTGCCCGAACTGCAAGGAGCGGTCGATCGACATCGACCGCAAGGAGGGGATGTTCGACCAGGCCGTCGCCTGCCGTCACTGCGGCTTCGGCTTCCTCTTCGAGCTGATGGACGACTACTACCCGGCGCCGACGACCGGCCTCGTCACCTGCGACCAGGAAGGCCGCATTCTCGCCGTCGGCCGCGGCGTCTTCGAGCTGAGCGGCTGGAGCGAGCAAGACGTGCTCGGGACGGACGTGGTCACTGCCTTCGGGCTCGCAGGCTTCGAGGAGGAGAAGAATCCGGTCGAGCTCTCTCTCGAGTGGGGCGTCCGCCGTCTGAACGAGCAGCTGCAGCTGCGGACGCGCAGCGGCCAGGTCAAGCCGGTGGTCGGGGATTTCTTCCCGGCGCTGGACGACGACGGCGGCCTGCTCGTCGCGCTGACCCCGGCCCACGGGTAGATTGTCCGCCGGCGCCGAGGCGCCGGGGCGATGGAGCTCGCCACGAACCGCCGCACAGGCTGATGGCTCCTACGATCGAAGGGAGCCTCATGCGGACGATCGTGGCCATCGGCATTGCGGGAGCGCTGGGGGCGCTCGCGCGTTACGGGCTCGACGGGACGGTGTCCCGACACTTCCCGTCGTCCTTTCCGTGGGGCACGTTCGTCGTCAACATCACCGGCGCGTTCGTGCTCGGCTTCCTGATGACACTGATGACGGAACAGCTCACGACCGCACCGTGGCTGCGCTCGGCGCTCACGATCGGCCTGCTCGGCGCGTACACGACGTTCTCGACGCTCTCGTACGAGACGTATCGCCTGCTCGAGGATGGCGCCGTCGGGCTCGCGGCCGCGAACGTACTCGGGAGCGCGGCCGTCGGTCTCGTCGCCGTGTATCTCGGAGTAGTCGCAGCGAGGACCGTGTGAAACTGGAAGGCGAGGGCAAGCTGCTGCGGCTCTTCATCGGAGAGTCCGACACCTGGCACGGCAAGCCGCTCTACCAGGCGATCGTCGAGCGCGTGCGCCGGGAAGGCCTGGCCGGAGCGACCGTGCTACGGGGCATCGAGGGGTTCGGCGCCGACTCGCGGCTGCATACGTCCCGCATCCTGCGACTCTCGGAGGACCTGCCAGTGGTGATCGAGATCGTCGACACGCCGGAACAGATCGACCGCGTCGTCCCGATCCTCGACGAGATGGTCGGCGAAGGGATGCTGACGCTCGAACGCGTGCAGATCGTCACGTACCGATCCCGCGACGAGTAGTCGCCGAGCGCCACAATGGAGCCGTGGACTCGCTCCGCGGACACCTCCTTGTCGCGTCGCCCTCGTTGCTCGACCCGAACTTCCGCCGCACCGTCGTCCTCGTGACGGAGCACACGGAGGACGGCGCCGCGGGGCTCGTCCTCAATCGGCCCTCGCCGGTCGAGGTGGCCGGTGCGGTGCCACAGCTCGAGCCGGTGGTCGACGACGGCGAGCAGGTCTGGGTCGGCGGACCCGTGCAGCCGGAGGCGGTGCTCGTGCTGGGCGAGTTCCTCGATCCGGACGATGCCGCCGTGCCGTTGTTCGGCGCGCTCGGCTTCCCCTCGCTGGCGGATCCGGAAGAGATCCTCCCGGCGACGACGCGCCGGCGGGTGTTCGCCGGCTATGCGGGCTGGGGTGTCGGCCAGCTCGAGGCCGAGGTCGCGGAGGAGGACTGGATCCTCGAGCCCGCGCTCCCGGACGACGCATTCACGGACGATCCCGAAGAGCTGTGGCGCGACGTCCTCCGCCGCAAGGGCGGGATCTACGAGCTCGTCTCCCGGATGCCCGAGGACCCGCGCGTCAACTGACGCCACGGGGCTCTTCAGCTCAGAGCACGGTTCGTAGGTCGCGTTCGAGCTCGTCCTCGAGTTCATGGAGCCGGCGGCGGAGCGGCATCTTCGAGGCCTCGTCGGTGTGCAGCGTGTCGAGCGCGCAGGCCAGGAAGCAGGCCGCGCCCAGCGCGGTGTTCCAGTTCGCGGCGGCCTGGTCGAGCATGGATCCGGTTGCGGGTACCACGTAGCCGGCCACGGCCGAGATGCCGAAGAAGATGCAGCCGAGCAGGTTGGCCGCCGCCTGCCACCAGCCGTTGCCTCCGCGTACGGGCAGCCAGCCGCGACGCGGCGACGCGCGGTAGGCGATTGCGCCCGAGACGAGGAAGCAGATCGAGCCGCGCCAGTCGGGCCGCCAGACGAGCCTGTCGTACTCGTGGCTCGTCAGGGCGGTGTGCATCGCGTGGTAGGTGCTGATGTTGAAGAACAGCGTGCCGGCCGACTGGACGATTGCCGCCCACCATCCTGCGCGGCCTTCGCCGGGAGAGCGGCGGTCGGGGAATGCCAGCCGGCTCTGCACCACTCCCCCCGCCGTGAACAGGATCGAGCCGACGAAGAACGTGATCCCGTCCGCCCGGGCACCGACCAGCTGCACATAGCCGGGGAACGGCCCGATGAGAAAGCACGTCGACCCGAGGGCGAAGAAGAGCGCCATCCAGCGGCGACGGGTCATGTTCGCGTCGCGACCGGCAGGCGTGAGAAGGCGAAGACGTAGGTGAGCCGCGACAGCGTGAACCGCTCGCCGTAGCGCGAGGCAAGCTCGTGCACCGAGCGGAGCATCTCTCTCCGCTCCTCGGGCTCCGCCGTGAGGATGGCGCTCGCGGTCGAGAGATAGCCCACCAGTGCATCTGGGCTCGACTCCTGATCGGCCTCGACGATCGTGCGGCCGACCTCGCGGAACCACGGCTCGCCCGGGAGATCCTCCTGCCGGTAGGGGTCGTGACCCGCGAAGCCGACCAGCTCGCCGAGCTCGCGCTGTAGCGCGTCGCGCTCGTTCCACCAGTTCCACAGCAGGACGAGCCCACCGCCCGGCCGGATGACGCGCTGCAGCTCCGGCAGGGCACGCTCGCGGTCGAACCAGTGGTAGGCCTGACCCGCGAAGGCCGCGTCGACGCTCTCGTCCGGCAGGGGAATCGCCTCGGCCGACGCCACGAGCGCCTCCGCCTCCGGCAGCGCAGTCCTGAGCTGGTCCAGCATCGGGACTCCCGGCTCGACGGCCACCGCCTCGAAGCCGACCCCGGCGAGGCCCCGGGTCAGCTTCCCGGTCCCGGCACCGACATCGAGGACTCGGGCGCCGCGCTCCAGCCCGAGCTGCCCGGCCGCCCAGCGCAGCGCCTCTTCCGGGTAGCCGGGCCGATGGCGCTCGTACTCGGCGGCGACGGACTCGAAACTGCGGGCGCGGGTCGCGCGGTCAGACACGACTGGACGGGCAGAGGTCGTTCACGACGCAATCCTCGCAGCGCGGGCGCCGCGCGTCGCAGACCCTGCGGCCGTGCCAGATCAGGAGGTGCGGGAAGCGGCCCCAGTCGGCCCGCGGCACGAGGCGGACGAGGTCGCGCTCGATCTTGACCGGGTCTTCCTGGCGTGTCAGACGGAGCCGTTGCGAGAGACGGCGCACGTGGGTGTCGACGACGACGCCCTGCGGCTCGCCGAGCTCCGCGGCGACGACGTTGCCCGTCTTCCGCGCCACACCCGGCAGCCGGATCAGCTCTTCGAGTCGCCGCGGCACTTCGCCGTCGAACTCCTCGAGGAGCGTCCGCATCGTTCCGCGCAGCGCCTTTGCCTTCTGACGGTAGAAGCCGGTGGCGAAGATGTCGCGCTCGAGCTCCTCCGGCGGGACGGCCAGATAGTCCCCGGGCTTGCGGTACTTCGCGAAAAGCGTCTCGGTGACGCGGTTGACGTTCACGTCGGTCGTCTGCGCCGAGAGCATCACGGAGACGAGCAGCTCGAGCGGGCTACGGAAGCGGAGCGCGATCGCCGCGTCGGCGTGCTCGGCCGCGAGCCGCTGGATGATCGGGCCGATGCGCTCCTTCTTCGGCCCGACGCGCTTCCGGGCCTCCTGCAGGTAGCTACGAGGCAACGGCCTCGGGCAGCCGCGGGCGCAGCCGCGGCCCGGCGCAGACGAGATCGAGCGCCGGGCAGCCGGCGCAGGCAAAGTCGCTCGGCGTCGGCGGGAACTCGCCGGCCTGGATGCGCGCGATCGCGGCGGAGAGCTCCGCCTCGAGCTCGGGGACGTCCGCGACCGTGAAGGTGGCGTCCACCGGTACGTCCGGCCGCTCGAGGAAGTGGTAGACGACCTCGACCTCCTCGGCCCCCGCGCGGAAGCACGCGAGTGCATACACGAGCCGCTGCAGCCGGTAGTCCTCCTCGACGATCTCGTCCGGCGCTGCCTCGCCGAGCGCGTTCGTCTTGTAGTCGACGACGAGCGCACGGGTGGTGAGGTCTTGACCGAGCCCCGGCCGCCCGTCGCTTGCAGCCATGTGGAAGACGTCGATGTAGCCGTGGACGAGAACGCCGTCGTGCTCGAAGGTGAAGTGGCGTTCCTTCTCGACACCCTCGAGAGCCGCAACGCGACGGGCGAGGTCGGACTCGCAGTACGCGGCGACGAAGCCGCGGATCAGCTCGTCCTCGAGCTCCGGCGTGACCGGGGCCGCGAGGTCGATCTCCTCCAGGAGCGAGTGGACGGCGCTGCCGATCTCCGTCCCGGACATCTCGCCCGCCCCCTCGCCCTCGACCGGCCGCTCGCTCATCCCGAGCCCGTAGCGGGCGAAGTACTTGTACGCGCACTGCTCGAACAGCGAGAGGGACGTGAAGGACAGCCGGCGCACGCGGTGGAGCGGCGGATCGGCGAGCGCCACGAGCGGCGGCAGCTCGGGGGCCTCGGGCAGCGCCGCAACCTCTTCGAGCGTTGCGAAGAGCGCGAGCTGACCCTGCCCCTCGGTCTCGGCCTCTGCGACGGCGAGCTCGGGCTCCTCGGGGTGGAAGCGATCGAGCCGGACGAGCAGCCGGGCGTCTCCACGTACGAGCTCGATCGGCGCGTCGCCGTCCTGCGCGAGGTCCTCGTCGGCCCCGAGGCGCTCGAGCACCCAGGCGATCGGCGTCGGTGTCTCCCGCCCGGAGCCGAGATCGACGGAGCCGGAGACGATCAGGCGCTCCTTGGCACGCGTCATCGCGACGTAGTAGAGGCGCAGGCGCTCGGCGCGCTCCGCCTCCTGCCGGGCCTCCTTCACCGCCTCGTAGTCGAAGGCGCCGCGCCGTTTGGCCGTCACCGGATCGGCGACCCGGAAGCCGAAGCGGCCGTCGGGGAGTGCCAGAATCTCGTCAGGCGAGGGCGGCACGCGGTCGCGCCCGGCGTCGGCGACGATCACGACCTTGAACTCGAGCCCTTTCGCGGCGTGGATCGTGAGCAGACGCACAGCGTCGGCCCCCTCCTCCTCGGCGACGGCCTCGAGCTCGCGCGCGCCGACTGCCTCCTGCTCGGCGACGAAGCGGACGAAGCCCTCGACGTCGGGACCGCGCAGCTCGTCGTACGACCGCGCGAGGCGCGCGAGCTTGCGCATGTTGGCGTAGCGGCGCCGGCCGTCCCATTGCGCGAGCACGGCGAGGTCGTAGTCGTGTTCGGCCACGATCTGCTCGCAGAGCCGCTCGAGCGAGAGCCGCGGCATCGCCTCCACCAGCCGGTCGTAGCGCTGGCGGAACGCGCGCATCAGGCGCTCGTCCCGCTCCGCGAGTCCCGGCGGCAGCGAATGCTCGAGGCCGGAGAAGAGCGGCCGCCTCGACGCGACCCGGCGCAGCAGCGCGAGTGCGTCGTTCGAGACGCCGACGAACGGCGACGCGAGCACCGACGCGAGCGCGGTGTCGTCGTACCGGTTGTGGAGCAGGCGGAGGTACATGAGCAGGTCGACGACCTGCTGCTGGCCGAAGTAGCCCTTGCCGGTCGCGCGATACGTGGGCAGACCGGCGCGCCGCAACTCATCCTCGTACCACTCCGCGTCGGTGCCGGCGGCGAAGAGGAGGACGATCTCGCCGGGCGTCGCTGTGCCGCTGTCAACGAGCTCGCGCACGCGCCGCGCGACCGCGCGCGCCTCCCCGCGCCGCCAGTGGACACCGCTGTCCTTGTAGCTCTCCTTGTCGGTGACGAGCAGTTCCACCGGGTGACCGAAGACGGGATCCGGGAACTCGGCCGCTGCCGCCAGCTCCTGGAACTCGCCGCCGAAGTGCGCGCCGAAGAGCTCGTTGACTGCGGCCAGCACCTCGGGCCGCGAGCGGTAGTTGAGCGTGAGAGAGAGTGGCTGCCCCACGGCCTCGCGCCGCTCGCGGAAGACCTGTACGTCGGCGTGGCGGAAGCCGTAGATCGACTGGAACTCGTCGCCGACGAAGAACAGCTCGGTCTCGGGCGTCCGCAGCAGGTCGACGATCTCGGTCTGCAGGCGGTTCGTGTCCTGGAACTCGTCCACGAGGATCGAGCGGAAGCGCGCCTGCTCGCGCCGGCGGAGCTCCGGCCGGGCCTGCAGAAGGTTGCGCGCCTCGAGCTGGAGGTCCTCGAAGTCGAGCGACGACTCGCGCGCCTTCGCCTGGGCGTACCGCTCCGCGAAGAGGGTCAGAAGCTCCTGCAGGAGCGCGCGGTCGCGAGCCGCGGCCTCGTCGAGCGCAGCCTGCTCGACCGCGCCCAGCGCCTCGCAGTACGCGGAGGCTCGGTCGCCGCGAGCCCTGAAGCCGCCGAGGCTCATCAACCGGTCCGGCCGCAGGTCGCCCGCCAGCAATTCCAGCAATTCGGCGGCCGCCCGCTGCTGTGCCTCGGTCGCATCGGGATCGGAGACGAGCAAGCTCGCCGCGACGCGCAACTCGTCGACCCTCTCTCCGAGTTCCGGCCTCGCTGCCACCGCGAGGTCGAGCTCCCGTCCTGCTGCGCGCAGCGTCTCGTACACGCTCGTCAGCATGCGTCGCAGCCGGTCGCTCCCGTAGGTGGCGAGCAGCGCGAGTCGCTGCGGATCGCCTCCTGCGCAGAACTCGGCGAGGGCCTCGCGGAATGCCTCCGAGCGGAGCACGGCGGCCTGCGCCTCATCGAGCTCGCGGAACCGCGGGTCGAGCCCGGCGGCGAGCGGATACGCCCTCAGCAGGCGGGCGCAGAAGCCGTGGATCGTCGAGATCCAGGCTCCATCGAGCTCACGCGCGAGGTCGTGCCGGCCTCGCTCGGCGAGCGCCGCCCGGATCCGCATACGGAGCTCACCTGCCGCTCGGCGCGTGTACGTGATGACGAGGAGCGAGTCGACGTCGAGCCCACGCTCCGTGACCGCGCGGACGACCCGCTCGACGAGCACGGCCGTCTTGCCGGTGCCGGCGCCGGCGGAGACGAAGACCTCACCCTCCGCCTCGACCGCAGCGGCCTGCTCGTGGTTCAGCTCGTAGGCGCTCATGCGCGCTCGATCCGGCAAACGGTCCAGAGGTCGCACCAGGCCGGGCACTCACCGCCGAGCGGGTCGTGGCTGACGTCGCCCTCCCGGAGCCGCTCGGCGAGCGTGGTCGCCGTGCCGCGCGCCGTTTCCACCACGCCCCAGAACGCCTCCTCGTCGAGATAGTCGTGCGAGACGTAGCCCGGCAGGATCTCTTCCTCGGAGCCCCGGACGAGACCGCGCGGCTTGCGCGCTCCCGCGAGCGGCCTGTACAGGCCGCCGAGCGGCTCGAGCCCGACGAGGTCGCGCAGGACGAGCATGTAGAGCGGGATCTGGAGCCTGAGCTCGCTCTCGATCTGGCGCGCCGAGTACGCGCTCTTGCCGGACTTGTAGTCCTGGACGACCCCACGAGCGCCGAACGGGTCGACGTCGATCCGGTCGATCTTCCCCGAGAGCGTCAGGCCGCCGCCGAGCTCGAGCCCGCGCTGCAGCTCGGGCGCGGCGCGCTCGCTGCCGAACGAGACCTCGAAGCGCCGCGGCACGAGCGGCGACGAAGACTCGCACTCCTCCTCGACCAGCGCCGAGAGATCACGCCAGAGGGTCTGGTCGAGCTCCCGCTCCTGCATCTCGGTGAGGTCCATCCGCACGCGCGCCACGGACTCGTCCAGGCACTCGCGCATCAGCTTCGTCGCCGCCTCGACGTGCTGCGGCTCGAGCTTCTCCACTCCCAGCTCGGCCGGGACACGGGTGAAGAAGCGATACAGGGCGTTGTGCGCGACGCTGCCGCGCTGCTTCGCGTCGGGCTCCGCGTCGATCGTCTTCGGGTCGAGGAAGCGCTCGACGAACCAGGCGGAGGAGCAGTCGGCGAAGCGCTCCAGCTCGGTCACGCCGAACGAGGTACGAGAGCCGAGCTGCTCGAGCACGAGCGGATGCGTGATCCTCGTCGGCCGGTCGAATGCGGCCAGTGCGCGCTCGAGCCGCCGCTCCCAGCCGTTTGCGCGCGCGAGCGCCTTGGCCGTGTCCCTGTCATTGGCGGCGAGCGCCGCGAGCGCCCGCAGACGCTCTCGCTCGGTCGGCGCGTCCTCGAGCGGCCACGTGAGCGCCGAGAGGGGACGGCGGCGCGTCCAGCGGCGGGTGTCTTCTGCATCGAACAGAGCCTGGACGTCGTGCCAGAACGGACTGGCCTCGCGGGGGCTGCCGTCGTCGTCCGCCGCCTCGCGCACGAGGTAGAGCCGCTGCGAGGCCCGTGTGCAGGCCGTGTAGAAGAGGTAGCGGTCGTTCTCGACCGGATCGGGCCGCTCGAGCCGGGCGCCCCGCTGGTCGAGCGCGCGTCGCGCGTCGTCGTCGAGGAACGGCGAGCCGCCGCCGCGCCGGGGAAGGCTCCCCTCCTCCAGCCCGAGGACGAAGACGGCGTCGAAGCGCCGCGTCCGCGCGCGCAGCAGGTCGACCACGGCGACGCGCCCTGCGTCGTCGCCGGTGCGACGAGGGAGCGCGGCACGCTCGACCGCCGTGAGCACGTCCTCGCGGCTCAGCTCCCCACTGAGCTCGCGCCAACCCTCGAGCTCGCCGAGCAGCCGCCGCAGCGTCTCGTACGCCCGCAGGTCGAGCCGGCTCGCCGCATCCGCCGGCGGGCGCTCGAGGCCGTACGCGTTCCGGAGCATTCGCTCCGCGAGCTCCCGAACCGCTTCCACCGGGTCGGCGGCCTCGCGCAGCTCGGCGAGTGCCGGCAGGGGCCCGCCACGCAGCTGCTCGGCCTCTTCCACGACCCGTTCCGGAGCCTGGACTGCGCGTCCCCGGAGGCGCCCCTCGACGAAGTCCACGGCCCGCCGCTCGAGCCCGGAGAACGGCGAACGCAGGTAGCGGAAGAGGTCGCCGCGCGTCCCTCCCGCCCACGCGAAGCGCAGGAGAGCCGCGAGCGCGTGGACGAGTGGTGTCTGCGTGAGACGCAGCTCACCGTCGACGGAGTACGGGATGCCGAACGAACCGAGCACGGTCTCCAGCGCGCCGCGAATGCGGTCGTATCCCGGCACGACGACACCGATCCGCTCGGGCGGCATGCCTCCTCGGGCGAGCGCAAGCACTTCCTCGCCCACCAGCTCGAGTGTCCCGCGGCTGCCGGCGCCCTCGAAGAAGCGGATCACCCCGTCGAGCGGCGGTGCGTCGCCCGGCTCGTCCCCGAAGAGCGTGCGCTCGAGATGCGCGAGCGCCGGCGGCGCGACGTCCCCGTAGCGCGGCGGTAGCTCCTCGACGGCGCCGGACGCAAGGCCGGCGAGATCCTCGGCCGTCCGGCGCAGCGCGGCGAAGACCGGCCGTCCCGGCTCGTAGGGAAGCGAGACCGTTACCTCGGTGCGGGCGGCCAGCGCCTCGAGCAGCGCCCACTCCGCCCCGGTCAGATCCTCGAAGCCGTAGGCGAAGACCGGCTGGCCGCCCCACGCGGCGAGGTCGGTCCTGAGGCGGTCGACGGCGTGACTGCGCAGCAGGCCGCGATCCCAGCGGTCGAGTCGCTCGAGCTCGGCGCGGTAGCGGGCGTACAGCGCGCCGAGGTCGCCCTCCACGGCCTCCGGCGAGAGCAGCCCCTCGTCGAGCTCGCCGAGCGTGCGCTCGAGCGAGTCGACGAAGCCCGCATGGGCGGCGGAGCGGGTGTACCCGTTGAGGTCTGCGTGACCGACGACACGGCGGACGAGCAGCGTCTGCTCCACGCGCCCCAGTCGGCGACGAGCGTCCCCGGAGCCGAGCGCAAGGTCGCGAAACAGATCGTCGAAGGTGACGATGGAGCCGCCGAGCAACGCTGCTCGCCGGGCGAGCAGCTCGAGCTCGACGCGGTCGACGTCCGCCCGGTTCGGCACGATGAGGATCGGCTCGATCCCGTCCGGGGAATCGAGCATGGCGAGATAGCGGTCGAGCAGGAGCCCGACCTTGCCCGCGTTGGCAGGGCCCGCGATGAGGCGGAGCGGCACCCGCCTACGCTAGCGCGAGCGCGGGACGGTCTCTAGACCGCGCTCAGGCCGTTGTCGCCGACTTGGGCCTGCGACCGCGACGGGCGACCGCGCGACCGGGCGTCCTGCCGGCGCAGTCGTCGCAGAGGTCGGCCTGCTTCGCTCCCCGGCGCGCGTCGGTGAAGGTGACGCGCATCACGGCGCCCCGTCCCTCGTCGACTTCGTTGCCACAACTATCGCAAACGAGCACTGTTTTCCGAGCCACCGTTGCCCTCCTTCACCGGGACGATTCGAGGGAAACCCTACAGAAACTCGACCGACACTATGCGGCTTCGCGTGCGCGTCGAATTCGCCATGAGCGGAGCAAGCTGAGCACGGCTTGTTCCTCCGGCGAGAGACCCGCATCGTGGGCGTTGACGACGCGCAAATGCCGTGGGCGAAAATCGTCGATCGTTCGCCCTTCGAAGTACTGCTCGACGACCGCGGGCGACACGTACGACTCGCGCGTGACCGCGGGCGTATTTCCGAGCCGCTCGGCAACACGCCGCATGACCGCGGTCACGGATCGCTTCTGCTCGCGCTCCGAATCCGGAAATCCCTCCTTCCGCACGCGCTCGGCGAAGTAGATCGAGGCGAGCAGCGTGCCGCCCCACGTGCGGAAGTCCTTCGCGGTGAACTCCTCGCCGAGATAGATCTTCACGTAGTCGTTCAGCCGCTTGCTCGTGAGGTTGTAGATGCCGCCCTCCCACTCGTACTTGAAGACCCGCGGGCCCCTGAGCTCGAGCAGGCGCCGGATGGCTGCGGCGAGATCGGGATCAACCACCCCGGTGCGCACCCGGATCCCGTGCTTCGCCGGAAAGGAAAGGCACACACGGCGACCGCGCACCGTGACGTGGCGCCGCAGGAGCGTCGTAACGCCGTAGGTTCCGTCACGGACGTAACGCTCGGATCCGACCCGGAACCAGCCCAGCTCGATCAATCGCAAGGCGATCGCGGAGACCCGCTCGCGATCGAATTCCTCCTGCTCGAAATGGAGGGACATCGCCTCGCGGAGCGCCGGCAGAGCATCGCCGAAGCGGATCAGCATGTCGTACTTGGCCCGCTCCTGCTGAGCGCGAAAGTCGGCGCTGTAGAGGTACTGCTTCCGGCCGGCGGCGTCGAAGCCCGTCGCCTGGAGCTTGGCCGTCGACCGCGGCGAGATCGAGACCTCCTTCCACGCGGGCGGGATCGCGAGCGCCTCGATCCGGGCAAGCTTCCGCTCGTCCGTGATCCGCTTGCCGCTGCTGTCGTAGTAGCGGAACGCGCCCTTCCGACCCCTCCTGCTCCATGCCATGTCGTCGGGTTGTCGTCCGAGGGCCGGAGCGCCAAACGCCGATACCATCGGCCGCCTATGCGCGACGAGCGGACGATCGTCGTCCTCGACGGCGACGAAACCGGGCAGGAGTTGCTGGAGGAGAGCCTCCGCGTCCTCGGAGCCGACGTGATCGGGGTCGAGCTCGAGTTCCTGCGCTTCGATCTCTCCCTCGAGCGGCGCCGCGAGACCGACAACGGGATCGTGCACGAGGCGGCGACGGCGATTCGTGAGCATGGACTCGGCCTGAAGGCGGCGACGGTGACCCCCGAGGGCCGCGGCGACGTCGGCTCCCCGAACCGGATCCTTCGCGAGGAGATCGGCGGACGGGTGATCGTGCGGACCGGGCGCCGGATCCCGGGCGTCGCGCCGCTCGGCGGGGTCCACGCTCCGATCTCGATCGTACGGATGGCCGTCGGCGACGCGTACGGGGCGAAGGAGTGGCGCGAGGGCGAGGGGGACGACGAGGTCGCGTTCCGCACGGAGCGCATCGAGCGCCGCATCTGTCACGCCGTCGCCGAGTTCGCCTTCCGCCAGGCCGAGCGCACGGGCGCCAAGGTCTTCGGCGGCCCGAAGTACACGGTCAGCCCGACCTACGAGGGGATGCTGAAGGAGGAGATGGACGCGGCCGCCGAGCGCCATCCGGAGGTGCCGTACGAGCCGCAGCTGATCGACGCGACCTTTGCGCTGCTGCTCTCCTCGGCCGGCGACCCGCTCGTCATTCCGGCGCTGAACCGCGACGGCGACATCCTCTCCGACCTCGTCCTGCCGCTCTTCGGCTCGATCGCAGGCTCGGAGTCGCTGCTCGTCGCCTTCGAGTCCGACTTCGAGCCTGCGGCGATCATGGCCGAGGCTGCGCACGGCACGGCGCCCTCGCTCCAGGGGAAGAACGTCGCGAACCCGATGGCGATGATCCTCGCTGGCGCGGCTCTCCTCTCCCACGCCGGCGAGGAGGCGCAACGCGCGGGACGGGCGATTCGCGAGGCGTGCCTCGAGGCGGTCGCGCAGGGCTCGCGCACCGCCGACCTCGGCGGCCACCTCGGCACGACGGAGTTCGCCGACGAGGTGATCGGGCGCGTCCGCGCGAAGCTCGAGGTCTGGGCCGCGCTCTAGCCGACGAGCGCCGACAGCTTCCCGGACGGCACGAAGACGAGCTTTCCGCTCTTGCGGGAGTCGACTGCGTAGACGAGGCCGCGCGAACCGAGCGCCGGAGGGGACACTGAGGCAGGCGCCAGCGAGACGTCCTTGCCCGTCGTCAGGTCGATCAGACGCAGCCTGGCCGCCCCTTCCAGCGCGGCGAAGCGGCCGTGTACCGCCAGCCCGCCTCCGCCCGAGCGCCCGAGTGCGACCGGCCATACGTGCATGAGCGCGCCGGTCGCCCAGTCGTAGACCTGAAGCGTCGCGACGAGTGAGCCCGGCACCGGCCGCGTCTCGGTCAGCACGACGAGCTCCTTGCCGCTGAGTGCGATTTCGCGTGCGCCGGAGTCGAGCGCGACCTCGTGAAGGAGCGAACCGCTGGAGGAGTAGATGCCGACCGTGGGAGTGGCTGTCGCCGGACTCACGTCATCGGCCGGCCACGCGATGGTCGACCGAAAGACGGCGATGTGGCCGTCGTTTGCCGAGCCGGCCACGATCGCGCCCGGCCCTGTGACGATCGTGCGCAGCCCGGTAGGCGTCACGAGGCTGAGCCGACGGTGCGACGCGATGCCCTCCCGCGAGCTCCAGGTGCTGACGGCCAGCGTCTTTCCGGAGCCGACCGCGCCGGCAACCCACGTGCCAGCGGACAGGCCGCCGTCCGGCTGGCCGTCCTGCGGGTTCGTGAAGTGGTTGGTCGTCTTCCCGAGCGCGTGAGCCGTGCCTCCCAGTGTCGCGGTGTAGAGGTGCTCCTGCGTCTGTTGCGAGTTTCCGGTCACGAAGCGTGTGATCAGCGCGACGCGCCTCCCGGCGATCGCCACCTCGCCGGTGCCGATGCCGCCGCCGAAGCTGCTGCCCTTGCGCGGATACGTTCCCTTGATCACCGTCGTCTTGCCCGTGGCCACGTTCCAGACCGCGACCCCGCGATCCTTCGTCATGTAGGCGACCCGCGACCCGTCCAGCGCCAGGTTCCAGACCGGATGCGTGATCTGCTTGACCTTGCCCGCCTGCGGCTTGGCCGCGCCGGCCTGCGTCGAGAAGAGCACCAGGGCCGGGGCGACGAGCAGCCCGGTCACGAGGATCCTCATGGTCGTAACGCTAACTCCGGCTTGTTAAGAGGCTACGGCGGCGTGCCACGTGTCCCAGCCGGTTGCCCAGGCCTCGACGAACAGCTTCGCCGCGAGCGGGTCGAACTGCGTGCCGGCCCCGTGCTCAACCTCGGCGAGTGCGTGCTCGTGGGTGAGCGCGCGGCGGTACGGGCGCGGCGAGATCATCGCGTCGAAGGCGTCGGCGATCGCGAGGATCCGCGCCTCGATCGGGATCCTGCGTCCGCTCAGGCCCGCGGGGTAGCCGTCGCCGTCCCACCGCTCGTGGTGGAAGAGGACATACGGGAGCGCGTCGTGGAACTTCCGAAGGGGCATGACGAGCCGTGCTCCGGCGGCCGGGTGCCTCCGGATCTCCGCAACCTCCTCGAGCGTGAGCCGGCCCGCCTTCCCGAGCACCTGCGGCCGGATCTTCACCTTTCCGACGTCGTGCAGCGGCGCCGCCCAGCGAAGCGAGCGAATCCGCTCGCGGTCCCAGCCCAACTGCAGCGCGACGGGCTCGGCGAGCGCGGCAACGCGGTCACCGTGGCCGATCGTGTGGTCGCGCTCCTCCAGCGCGCGGGCAATGGACGCGAGCATCGTCCGACGGATTCCGCGCGGGCGCCCCGACTCCTACCTCCGCCAGATGCCGCCGATCGGCGTGCCTTTACGGGAGAAGCCAAGACGCGGCAGGCTCCAGGCGTCCTCGATCGTGCGCAGCAGGCCGTAGTGGTTCGTCGGCCTCGTGAATCGCGAGCCGCGGCGCACGGTTGGGCCGAGCGCGAGCGCCGCTATGCGGCCGCCGCCTCCGGTGTCGCTCGTCCCCTCGTCGAAGACGACGAACACGACGCCGCCGCGCAGCTGAGGCGAGCGAAGCAGCGGGGCGACGTGCGCCTTCAGCCAGGCGTCGCCGGTCGCGATCGAACAGTCGTGCATGTCGTGGCAGAGATTCGGGATCACGAGCGAGAAGTCCGGGAGCCGGTGCCGGGCCAGGTCGCGGCCGAGTTGCGGAAAGGGCACGGCGCGGTTGCGGCGCGCGCGCGAGTCGACCACGTCGCGGAAGTAGAGGAATGGGTCGTGCTTCTTCGCGTAGCGCCCGGAATAGGCGCCGGTGAACCCGGGATGCGGGAGATCCTCCGCGTATGTCTTCCACGTCTTGCCCGCGGCCGCGAGCGTGTCGGCGAGGTTGCGGGCTCGGACGATGCAATCCGTGCAGTCGCTCCGGATCCCGTGCGCGGAACCGGACACGAGCGCGAGATAGTTCGGGAGGCTCGGATGGCCGACGGCGTCGTACTTCGTCAGCGTTGCGTAGCGGCGCGCGAGCGCGTTGAAGGTCGGCGCGTCGGGGTTGCCGGCGATCGAGGTGGCTTCCTCGTTCTCGAACACGACAACGACCACGTGCGTGAACGCCGGCACGCGCACCGAGGGAGGCGCCACCTTCGGAACGGTCGCGCCCACCGAGCCGCCCCCGCAGCCGGACGCGGCGATCGCGAGCGCGCAGGCGAGCGCGAACCGGCGGCCTAGAGTCGGCTTTCCAGCCACTTCTTGCCGTAGTGGGTGAACACGAACACGATCAGGAGCGCGACGCCGATTCCAACCGCAGCGTAGATGCCGTACCGCTGAATCGCATCCGCGGCAGCGGCGCCCCCGTAGTAGGCGACGAGCCCGACGGCAGTCGCCCAGCAGATACCGCCGGCGGCGTTCCAGAAGAGGAACCTCCACCACGGCATCCGCGCGATGCCTGCTGCCCAGGCGGCCGTGAAGCGGAGGACGCTGATGAAGCGGCCGAAGAAGACGACCTTGCCACCGTGCTTCGCCATCAGTCGCTCCGCCTGGGGGAGGAAGCGCTCCGCGTAGCGGCGCCCGATGCGTGTGCGCTCGAAGAGGCGGCGGCCACCGAGGCGGCCGATCAGCACGTAACCGAGGTTGTCGCCGACGATTGCGGCGGCCGCTGCCACCGCGATCACCTCTTCGATCGGGTAATGCCCCTGCGACGCAAGGACTCCGAAGGCGATGAGGGCGGTCTCGCCTGGCAGCGGAAGGCCGAACGACTCGAGCATGATCACGGCGAAGAGGAGCGGCAGACCATGGCTCGTGAAGAAGTGCGTCAAGACGCGTAGGCTACGCGCCGAATGAGGGTCGGCATTCCGCGCGAGACGACGCAGGGCGAGCGGCGGGTCGCGCTCGTACCCGAGACCGTCGCGAAGCTCGCCGCAGCCGGTTTCGAGCTCGTGGTCGAGCAGGGAGCCGGGGATTCGGCGTCGTTCCCGGACGACGCCTACCGCGAGGCCGGCGCAACGCTCGGCGACCCGTGGGAGACGGACGGGGTCGTCAAGGTGCGCAAGCCGTCGCCCGACGAGCGCGAGCGGCTCCGCGCGGGCCAGCTGCTGATCGCCTTCCTCGAGCCGCTCTCGGACCGGGCAGGTGTCGACGCGCTCGCCTCGCGCGGCGTGACGGCGTTCGCGCTCGAGTCGGTGCCGCGCATCACGCGCGCACAGCCGATGGACGCGCTCTCGTCGCAGGCGACGGTCGGTGGGTACAAGGCAGCGCTTTTCGCCGCCGAGCACCTGCCCCGCTTCTTCCCGATGCTCATGACCGCGGCCGGGACGGTCCCCCCGGCGAAGGTGCTCGTGATCGGCGCGGGGGTGGCCGGCCTGCAGGCGATCGCCACGGCCCGCCGGCTCGGCGCGGTGACCACCGGCTTCGATGTCCGCCCCGTCGTCCGCGAGCAGATCGAGAGCCTCGGCGCGAACTGGCTCGACCTCGGCGTGACCGGAGCCGAAGCGGAGGGCGGCTACGCGCGCGAGCTCACGGACGACGAGATGGCGGCGCAGCAGCAGGCGCTCGAGGGGCGGATCGCGGACTTCGACGCCGTGATCACAACGGCCGCCGTCCCCGGCCGGCCGGCGCCGAAGATCATCCCGGCCTCCGCCGTCGAGGCGATGCGGCCGGGCTCCGTGATCGTCGATCTCGCGGCCGAGACCGGCGGCAACTGCGAGCTGACCGAGCCGGGTGAGATCGTCGAGCGCGCCGGCGTGACGCTCGTGGGCCTGAAGGACATCCCGAGCACGATGCCCTACCACGCCTCGACGCTGTACTCGCGCAACGTGCAGGCGCTCCTCCTCCACCTCGCGCCGGAAGGTGAGCTCACGCTCGACTGGAGCGACGAGATCACGAGTGGCGCCTGCGTCGCCGGGAAACAGGAAGGAGCGCCGGCATGAGCGTAGGCTCGACGGAGCTCAACAGGGAGCGGATGCTCCGGCTCTGCCGGCGCCGGGAGCGGGTATGAGCCACAACACGCTGCTCGTCTTCGAGGTGACCATCCTCGTGCTCGCGATCTTCCTCGGCATCGAGGTGATCTCGAAGGTCCCCACCCTGCTGCACACGCCGCTGATGTCGGGTACGAACGCGATCCACGGCGTCGTGATCGTCGGCGCGATGATCGTGCTCGGCCAGCCCGACAAGAGCGCGTTCACGTGGATCATCGGCTTCGCGGCCGTGGTTCTCGCCGCCGCGAACGTGGTCGGCGGCTTCGTCGTAACCGACCGGATGCTCGAGATGTTCAAGAGCCGCGAGCGGCCGAAGAAGCCCGACGAGACGTGAGCTACAACGTCTCGAATCTCCTCTACCTGATCACGATCGTGACGTTCGTGCTCGCGCTGCGCTTCCTCTCGAACCCCGCGCACGCACGGCGTGGCAACCAGATCGGCGCGGCGGGGATGGTGCTGGCGATCGTCGTCACGTGGGTCAAGGTCGGCTCGACGAGCTGGTGGGCGATCGCGATCGCGATGGTGATCGGCGGCGGCTTCGGCGCGGTGGCCGCCCGCCGCGTCCGGATGACCGCGATGCCACAGATGGTGGCGTTGTTCAACGGCGTCGGTGGCGGCGCGGCCGCGCTGATCGCGCTCGCCGAGTTGCATCGGATCCTGCCGGATCCCGGCGCGCCCAAGATCGACATCTCGCTCGGGATCGTGCTCTCGGCGCTGATCGGGGCGATCTCGTTCGCAGGCTCGATGATCGCGTTCGCCAAACTCCAGGAGCTCATCGGCGGCCGTCCGATCACGTACGCGGGACAGCAATTCGTCAACGGCGCGCTGTTCGTCGCGGCGCTGGGCTGCGCGATCGCGTTGGTGGCCGGGGTCCAGGAGGAGTGGCTGCTCTGGATCACGATCGCGGCTTCGCTCGCCTTCGGCGTGCTCTTCGTGCTTCCCATCGGCGGTGCCGACATGCCCGTCGTGATCTCGCTCCTCAACGCGTTCACGGGCCTCGCCGTCGCGCTCGGAGGGTTCGAGCTGCAGAACAACGTCCTGATCGTGGCGGGCATGCTCGTCGGCGCGTCCGGGACGCTGCTGACGCTGATGATGGCGAGGGCGATGAACCGCTCGGTCGCGAATGTCCTCTTCGGCGCGTTCGGGCAGGTCTCGGAGACGGCCGCCGCGGTGGCGGGCGGTGACGGCGGCGCGGTCAGGAGCGCCACGGCCGAGGACGTGGCCGTGATGCTGGCCTACGCGCACAAGGTCGTGTTCGTTCCGGGCTACGGCCTCGCGGTCGCGCAGGCGCAGCACGACGTCCGCCAGCTCGCGGACCTGCTCGAGTCGAAGGGCGTGGAGGTCTCCTACGCGATCCATCCCGTCGCCGGCCGCATGCCGGGACACATGAACGTCCTGCTCGCCGAGGCGAACGTCCCCTACCCGCAGCTGAAGGAGATGGACGAGGCGAACCCCGAGTTTTCGCGCACCGACGTCGCCCTGGTGGTCGGCGCGAACGACGTCGTCAATCCCGACGCTCGCAACAACCAGGGCTCGCCGATCTACGGCATGCCGATCCTCAACGTCGACGACGCACAAACCGTGGTCGTGCTCAAGCGCTCGATGAACCCTGGCTTCGCGGGGATCGAGAACCCGCTCTTCTACAACCCGAAGACCGTGATGCTGTTCGGCGACGCGAAGGCGTCGATCACCTCGCTCGTCGCCGACGTCAAGAACCTCTGATGACGATCACCGGCACGCACATGCTCCTCTACACGCCAGAGGCGGACGCGCTCCGCGCGGTGCTGCGTGACGTGCTCGGCTGGGACCACGTCGAGGACACCCCGGGCTGGCTGATCTTCAAGCTGCCGCCGGCCGAGCTCGGCGTCCACCCCTCGGAAGGCGCGACGACGCATCAGATCTGCTTCATGTGCGACGACCTCGAGCAGACGATCGCCGACCTGCGAGCGCGCGGGCTCGAGTTCCGCGGCGAGCCGAGGGAGGAGAGCTTCGGCATCACGATCACGATGCTCCTTCCGGGAGGCGTCGAGGTGCTCCTCTACGAGCCCCGCCACGCCTCACCTCTCGAAGCGTTCGGGCGTAAGTAGCTCGAGCTGCGGCGATTCGCGGCCGAGCATCGCGTCCGCCACGAGCTGCCCGCAGGCGAAGCCGAGGACGTTGCCGTGGCCCGAGTAGCCGCCGGCGACCCAGACCCGTCCGTCTCGACCCGGCACTTCGCCGACGAGCGGGAGCATGTCCTGCGTCAGGCCGAAGATCCCGGCCCAGCGGTGTGTCACGGCGACCTTCTCGCCTGCGAGCTCGTGCAGGAACGACTCGAGCGACGACTGGATCGCCGGCGTTGTCTCCTCCACGTCCGTCAACTCGTCGAGAATCGACGTGTCCCGAAAGCCGCCGAGCAGGATCCGGCCGTCGGGCAGCTGCTGCCAGTAGTCGAAGCCCTGGCGCGCGTAATGGGGCCGGTCGTAGAGGACGCGGTCGAGCGGCTCGCTCGCAATTACCTGGCCTCGCGTCGGCCAGATCAGGTCGGCGAGCTCGGAAACGAGGCCATGCCCGTAGCCGTCGGTCGCGACCAGGACGCGCTCGGAGTCGAGGGCGTCGAGATCCTCGACCCGGTCGTGCTCGCGAAACTCCGCTCCCGCGGCCGTCGCGGCCGCCGCGAGACGTCGCACGAGTCGGGCCGGCTGGATCGACCCGTCGTGAGGATGGGAGATCGCGCCGTGGAAGCGGCCGGCCGCGCCGCCGGGAACGTCGTCGAGCCACTCGGCGTCGAAGCCGTCCTCGCGCAGCGCCTCGTACTCGAGCCGGATCCCCTCCCGCTCCTCCTCGTCGCCTGCGAGCCGGTAGCTGCCGGTGCGCCGCAGCGCGTCGCCGGCGAGCTCCGCCAGCCGGTCGAGCCCGTCGTGGGTCCAGCGCCAGAACGCGGCCGCCCGGTCGGCACCGTACGTGTCGCGGGCAACGTCGTAGCGGGCGGCGCCGCCGGCAAGCGCGAA
Organism: Thermoleophilia bacterium; assembly: GCA_025927435.1. Classification (GTDB taxonomy): domain Bacteria; phylum Actinomycetota; class Thermoleophilia; order Gaiellales; family Gaiellaceae; genus Palsa-739. Next base: position 22,581 of record JAICLM010000005.1, read on the forward strand.
GCCGCCGTTGCGTCCGCTCGCGCCCTCCGCGATCCCACGTGCATCGTGGACGCGGACGCGGAGACCAGCCTCGGCGAGGCGCAACGCGGCCGAGCACCCGGTGATCCCGGCGCCGACGATCGCCACGTCGGCACGGCCGTCGATCTTCGCCTCCGGCCGCGCGGGGCTCGGTTCCTCCAGCCAATACGGATTCACGAAGCGCGACGGTACACGCCGTCGCACACCGCGACGCGGCCCTCGAGCTCGAGCTCGACGAGCGCGCGGGCCACTTCGCCGGCAGCGAGCCCCGTCTTGCGCACGAGCTCGTCGGCGCTCGCGGGGAGGAGCTCGAGGAGCGGCGAGGTCTCGGCCCGCACGGCCTCGGGCTCGATCCCGAACGAGGCGAGGACGTCGGCGGCGCTCGTCAGCGGCGCGGCGCCCAGCTTGAGCAAGGCGTTCGTACCTGCCGAGAGGGAGCTGGTGATCTCGCCGGGCACCGCGAACACCTCCCGCCCCTCCTCGAGCGCGAGATCAGCCGTGATCAGGGCACCGCTGCGCTCGCGCGCCTCGACCACGACCGTGGCCGCGCAGAGGCCGGCGACGATCCGGTTGCGTGCCGGGAACCGCCATGGTGCGGGCTCCACGCCGGGCGCGTACTCCGAGACGATGAGACCGGAGTCCGCGATTCGGCGTGCGAGCTCGGCATGGGCGGCGGGATAGTCGCGGTCGATGCCGCAGCCGAGGACGGCCACCGTCGCGCCGTTCGCTTCGAGCGCTCCGCGATGCGCCTCGGCGTCGATGCCGCGCGCCAGCCCGCTCACGACGACGAGCCCGGCGGCCGCGAGCTCTCGCGCCAGGCTCCGCGCGACCGATGCGCCGTAGCCCGAGCTTGCGCGAGCGCCCACGATCGCGACCGACGGCTGCGCGAGCAGCTCGGGCTCGGCGGCGCCGCGGAGGAAGAGTCCGGTTGGAGGGTCGTGGATGGAGCGGAGGAGCAGCGGGAACCCCGGCGAGGAGCGCGGCAGGAAGCGGTACCCGGCGGCGGCCAGCCGCTCGAGATAGGCGCGTTCGTCGAAACGACGCTCGAAGCTGCGCCAGCGCTCGCCGCGCGGCGCGCGGATCAGATGCGTGCCCGTCTCGGACGCAAAGGCAGCGAGCGCGAGCTCAGACACTCGCGAGCTCCTCGGGCGAGCGGTACGAAAGCGCCTCGGCGACGTGCTCCGCCCGCACCGAGCCCGACTCCGAGAGCGCCGCGATCGTCCGCGCGACCCGCCCCACGCGCGCGTAGCCCCGGCCGGAGAGATGGAGGCGGTCGGCGGCCCGGCGCAGGAGCGCGTCCGCTTCCTGGTCGCGGGACGGCGGCTTCGTCATGAGCCGCTCGCGTGCCGTCGCGACGCGGGCGGCCACGGCCGCGGAGCTCTCACCCCTCGCTGCGGCGAGCTCCTCGCCGCGGACGCGTGGCATCGCGAGCACGAGGTCGAACCGGTCGAGCAGCGCGCGGGAGAGCTTGTCGCGGTATCGCGCGAGCCGTTGCGCCGAGCAGCTGCACTGGGCCGCTGGGTCTCCGCGGCCGCCGCAGGGGCAGAGGTTCATCGTCCCGACGAGCATGAAGCGGGCCGGGAACACGACGCGGCCGGCGGCGCGCGCTACGGAGACGAAGCCGTCCTCGAGCGGCTGGCGCAGCGCCTCGAGGGCCGGCCGCTGGAACTCGGCGAGCTCGTCGAGGAGGAGCACTCCGCGGTGGGCGAGGCTCGCTTCTCCCGGCCGCAGGTGCGGGCCGCCGCCGACGATCGCGGCGGTCGAGGCGCTGTGGTGGGGCGCGCGGAAGGGCGCCTGCGAGACGAGCGGCCGCTCGTCGTCCACCAGGCCGGCCACGGAGTGGATCCGTGTCACCTCGAGCGCGGCGTCGGAGTCGAGCGGCGGCAGGATCCCGGGCAGTCGCCGCGCGAGCATCGTCTTCCCGGTCCCGGGCGGGCCGCCGAGGAGAACGTTGTGCCCGCCGGCGGCTGCGAGCTCGAGCGCGCGGCGGGCGCGTTCCTGACCGCGGACGTCGGCGAGATCCGGTGCCGCAGGTGGATGGTCGCTGTTCGTCGCGAGCGGTGACTCGGGCTCCAGCTCCAGCTCGCCTCGCAGGTACGCCGCCGCCTCGGCGAGGTGCCGGATCGGGATCGCCGCGACGCCGGCGAGCGCTGCCTCACGGGCCGAGTCGGCGGGACACAGGAGACGCTCCGCCCCGAGTCGCCGCGCTCCCTCTGCCACGGCGAGGACTCCGCCGACGCGGCGCAGCCGGCCGTCGAGCGCGAGCTCGCCGACCGCCGCGGTGCGTTCGAGCGCGCTGCGAGGAAGCTGCTGCGACGCAGCGAGCAGCGCGAGCGCGATCGGCAGGTCGAAGCCGGAGCCCTCCTTGCGGAGCTCCGCGGGCGCGAGGTTGACGGTGATCCGCCCCGGCGGGAAGCTCAGCTCGGCCGCGGAGATCCCGCTGCGAACGCGCTCACGCGCCTCCTGGCAGGCGCGGTCGGCAAGGCCGACGATCGCGAAGCCGGGGATCCCGTCCCGTACGTGCGCCTCGACGTCGACCCGCCGAGGCTCGAGGCCGACAAGCGCATGCGTGACTGCGCGTGCAAGCACGGGTCGACGCTACGGGCGGAGGGGTTACGCGGAGTTGCCGAGTTGGCCGCGGTTGGGTGACGTCACCGGCAAGTCCTAGGCGTCCGCGCTCGAGCGGTGCCACGGCCAGCCGAGCAGGACGAGGCCGGCGACCACGCACACAGCGCCCATCACCGCCCAGAAGGTGCTGCCGGTCATCGACGAGCCCTGGATGAGGGTCGCCCCCTGACCGATCCAGACGAGGCCGGTCAGACAGAGCAGGACTCCTATGACACGCCTGAGGACGGTCACGAAGTTCACTACGCGTGTCTGAGGGGCCCCGGTTTGCCCGGCTACCGAAGATGCGGCTCCCACGCCGCCTCGATCACATAGCCGTCGGGGTCGAGGAACTTCACGCTGACGTACTCCGGCTCGTCCCACTCCTCGGCGATCGGCACCTCGTCGGCGCGGAGCCGATCGCGGAAGGTCTCGACGGCCTCCCGGCTCGGCAGGTGCACACCGAAGTGGAGGAACTCGGGCAGGCGGATCGGCTCCTCGGCCGGGCCCAGCGCGAGGGAGAAACCGTCGGCGTTGTAGAGCATGAGGACGCCGCCGTCGTAGCGGCGTGCGGGCTCCGCATCGAAGCCGAGATACGACTCGTAGAAGCGGCGCGACCGTTCCTGATCGGAGACCGGGAGGGCGAGGTGCTTCATCCCGACCGAGCCCGCGCGACGAGGACGTCCTCGAAGTACTCACCCGCCCGCCGGCCCGTGCGACGGTTGACGTGCCGCCGCAGCCGCGCCTCGAGCTGGAGGCCTGCGCGCTCGAGGATCTCGGGGTAGAGGTCGCGCCGGTCGTTGACGACGACGAGCACGGCCGCGTCCGGGCGCAGCTCCGAGCTCGCGCGCTCCAGAACGGCAGCGATCCCGGCGCGGTACGCCTCGAGCGACGCGAGCGACGTCCCCGCCGCAGCGGCGCCGATCTCCCGCTCCCGCCGGTCGTCGAGCCCGAGCAGCTCGTAGGCGTAGCGGTGCTGCTCGTGGTAGTCGATCAGACCCGGGTACGGCGGCGAGGTCAGGATCCCGTCGTACGGCCCGCCGAGGTCGAGCTCTCTCGCGTCCCCGTGCAGCACGCCTGCCTCGCGCTCGGCGTCGCGCACGCGTGCGAACTCCTCGATCCGCGCGAGCGTGTCCAGTGTGTAGCGGCGGAGGAAGGGGGCCGCGGACTCCACCGGGCGGCACTCGCGTCGATGCTTGTGGCACCAGTACTCGCCCCGCTGCGGCTCCTTCGGCGCCTCGAGGTCGAAGTGAGCGGCCCGCCGGGCCGACCGGGCGGCGCGGGAGAGCACGACCCGCAGGACGTCGGCATGGCGGTACTCGGGGATCAGCTCGCGAAAGCCGAGGAGCTCGGCGGTGGCGCGCGGCGCATACCAGCGGCGCAGGTAACGATTCGCCCGGGAGCCTCGCCGCGGCAGCGACTCGACGCGTGCGGCAACGTCCTGCAGCTCGCCCCCCAGCTCGGCCAGGTCGTACGGAGCCGTCTTGACCCGCATCAGGAGGCAGTTGAAGGCGGCGATGTCGACGCCCGTCGCGTCGAGTCCGGACTCGAGCGCCTGAACGAGCGTCGTCCCGGAGCCGGCGAAGGGATCGAGGACGCGCTCGCCCGGTGCGAGATAGCGGTCGAGCAGCACCTCCACGAGCTGCGGGATGAACTTTCCGTGGTACGGGTGCAGCCGGTGGACGTGCTTCGTCCGCTCGCGCTCGGGGAGCTCGGCCTCGGACCAGGAAAGGTCGAGGTCCAG
>JAICLM010000222.1 GCA_025927435.1 Thermoleophilia bacterium
AGCGGATCGAAGACATCGCCGGTGAGGACGTCCACCGGCTCGCCGTACAGGTGGTTGAAACCATGGAGCGTCCGGTCGACGACGATGCCTGCCGTGTCGATCCGGCTTTCGTCCTCGCGACGAACGAGGACCGGTGCCGCCATCACGAATCCGTTGGGCGGGTCGAGGGCGGGGACGAGGCGCTCGAGAAAGGTCGGCGCGCACACGATGTCGTTGTTGAGCAGGACCACGGTGCGCGAGCTCGCGGCGGCCACGCCGGCGTTCACGGCCTTGCCGAAGCCGCGGTTCTCCGGCAGCGTCAGCACGCGAACCCGGGGCCATTGCTGCTCGACGAACCCGCGCGTCCCGTCGGACGACGCATTGTCCACGACGATCACCTCGTGCGGGAGCGTCTGCTCGCGCAGCGACGGAAGCAATGTTTCGAGGTGGTGCCTTCCCTGATAGGTCGGCACGATCACGGAGACGTCCGCTACGGGTGGCCCGGCCACCGGCTCAGGGCTGCTACGCGCGATGCGACCGGCGCCAGCCGCGTACTCCGCTCGCTGCGAGCAGGAAGACGGCCGTGCCGACCAGCGCCATCAACAGCGCGGTCGGTCCCGAACCGAGATCGAACGCAGAGCCGAGGGCAGTCGGGGTGCTGCTCGTCTCACCGGCAGCCCCAGCCGCGGGGGGAAGACGGTGCCTGCCGGAGTGCTTGACGAGCGCGAACAGCGCACGCCGGTCTGCCCCTGCATGCCTGAGTGCCCTCGCGGTCTGGCTGGGGATGGCGGTGTGGGGAGCCGAGGAGGTACCCGTCGGCCCGCCGCTCGTCGACTTTGTGCCGCCTTTTCCCCCGCCTCCGCTGGGCAGGCACTCGCTGTACACGTTCTCTGCCGAGGGGCGGCCGTTGCACCCGGCAAATGCGGTCGGCGGCGCTGCGAGGACGATCAGCACTGCACCGACCCCGAGTGAGGCCGCGAGAAGCCGGTTCAGCCCCCCGAACACGCCAGTTACTGTAGCGAGCGGTGGCGTTGCCAGTCGTAAACAGTAGGCAAAGCCTGCTCCTGCGCAACACCGCTGTCGGAACAGCCGTGGCAGGCGCCGTCTTCGCCCTTTCGTACGCGAATGGGGGCTTCGCGGCGACGACAAGGTCGTATGCCGGCATCGCCGCCTGGTGGCTGCTGGGAGCGGGAGCGGCGATCGGGATCGCATCCGCGCGGGCGGCGATCGACCGCCTGGCGCTCGTGACGATCGGGCTGCTCGCGGCTTTCGCGATCTGGATCCTGATCTCGATGCGCTGGGCGTCCGACGCCGAGCGCGCCTTCGCCCAGTTCAACCAGGTCACGCTCTACGTCGCAGTGCTCGCGCTCGGCATCGTAGTGGCACGCCTGGTCCCGGGTCCGGTGCTCGTCGGGGGCGTCGCGCTCGCCTTGAGCGCAATCGCCACCGTCGCGCTCGTCAGCCGGTGCTTTCCGAGCACGTTCGGGCTTCAGCCCGGGGCAACGATCATTCCTGCGCTCAGGAACCGGCTCAGCTTCCCGGTCGGCTACTGGAACGGGCTCGGAATCGAAGTGGCGCTCGCCTATCCGCTGCTGCTCTCGACCATGGCCTCGCGCCGCTCGCGGCTCGCAGGCGCCCTGGCGGCCGCGCCGCTTCCGATCCTGGCGGCGGTGATGTACCTCACCTCGTCACGGGGCGCCTTCGCGGCGGCTGCAGTCGCCGTCCTTGCGTTCCTCCTCCTCACGCCGAGAAGATGGCCCGCCCTGGCTGCGGTCGCCGTGGCGGGATGCAGCGGCGCGGTCGCAATCGCCGTGCTGGTGCCGAACAAGGCCCTCGTCGACGGCGACGTGGACACCGCGCTCGGCGTTCACCAGGGCCACCGCGCCGCGCTCTGGATCGCGATCGTCTGCGTGGTGACGGGGCTCGTCTGGGCCGGACTGGCCGAGACCGGGAGGCGGCTGTCGCTGTCCTCGCCCTCGCGCCGTACTGGACAGGTGATCGTGCTCGCGCTGCTCGCTCTCCTCGTCGCTGCGATCGTCTTGGCGCATCCGGTGGCGAAGTTCGAAGCCTTCAAGCGCAACCCCCCGATCGGTCACACGCATGGCACTCAGACGACGACCCACCTCCTGAACAGCTCCGGCAGCGGACGGTGGCAATTCTGGGGGGCCGCAGTCTCGGAGTTCCAGGCACACCCGCTGAACGGCGGCGGCGCAGGATCCTGGCGGGCCTGGTGGCTCGAGCACGGCTCGCTGCACGTCTTCTCGGAGTTCGCCCACTCGCTGTACCTCGAGGCGCTCGGCGAGCTGGGGATCGTCGGCCTGCTGCTCATCGGCGGAGCCGTCCTTACAGCCGTGGCAGGCGCGGTGCGCTCCGCGCTGACGCTCGAGAGTGGCGAGATCGCAGCCGCCGCCGCCTGCGGCATCGCCTTCTTCGTCGCCGCGGCCTATGACTGGGTCTGGCAACTCGCCGGTCTGGCGGTCGTCGGTGTCGGCATGCTCGGCTTCGCGCTCGGCGCGATGCCCTCCACGCGCGCGGGGGGGTGGGGACGCTCCGATCTCCTCCGGCCGGTGCTGGCGCTGATAGCGGTCGCGGCGATCATCCCCCAGTTCGTCGTTCTTGCTGCCGGGAGCCACCTTCGCAACAGCCAGGAGGCCTTCACTGCCGGTAACGCGGCCAGGGCGAGGTCGGAGGCGCTTTCGGCCAAGGCGCTGGAGCCCTGGGCCGCCAGTCCCTACCTCCAGCTCGGCCTGGTCTCCGAAGCCGAGGGCAACTTCTCCAACGCGGCCCGCTGGCTGGACGAAGCGATCCGCCGTTCGAATCGCGACTACAGCCTCTGGCTCATCGCCGCGCGCATCGAGGCCAAGCGGGGCGATGTGCGCTCCGCCCGGCATGATCTGGCGGAGGCGCGCCGTCTGAATCCCCACTCCACGGCCTTCACGGGCTAGCGCAGTAGTGGCGACTGTCGCCAACCGGAGCTACCGTGTCCTGGCCCTTTCGGGCGTGTCCTACCGATGCCGCACAGGAGGCCGCCGGAATGAGTGAGCTCGACATCCTCGCCAGAGCAGCCGACACGGCGTCGGACGACCTCGCCTCCACCCGTTTCGCCCTGCCTTACGGCCCGGAGCCCCTGCGACGGCGGATGCTGGCGCTCGGCGACGTGCTCGCCGTCGCCGCTGCGGCGGTCGTCGTCGGGCTCTGGGGGAGCGGCGCTTCGGGAGCGTTCCTCCTCGTGCTGTTCGCTCCGATCTGGATCGTCACTGCGAAGCTCTCCGGCCTGTACGACCGCGACCACCGAACGCTTCGCTACCTGACGGTGGACGAGCTTCCCTGGCTGCTCGTGTGGACACTCAGCAGCACCGCGCTCCTGACCCTTTTCCTCGTGCCGTTTCCCGCGCTCGACCTGACCGCGAGCGACCGGCTGCTGGTCTGGGGAACCGTGCTCGGCCTCGGCTTCGCGCTGCGCGCGACCATGCGGGCGCTCTGGCGGCGCATCACTCCCGCGGAGCGCGTGTTCATCGTCGGCGACGGACCCCTCGCGCAGGCGTTCGTGCGCAAGCTCGAGCTCTTTCCGGACATCCATGCCGAGATCGCCGGAGCGATCGAGAGTTGCTCTGCGCTGGACGCCAGGCTCGACGAGCTCGATCGCGCCGTCGACCGGATCGTGATCGCCTGCAGCGAGCTCAGCGAGGAGCTCCTCGAGAAACTTCTTCCGTTCTGTCGCACGCGGCGGATCAAGCTGGCGGTCATCCCGC
>JAICLM010000189.1 GCA_025927435.1 Thermoleophilia bacterium
AGGATGTGCTCGGTGCCGATGTAGTTGTGGCCGAGAGACAACGCCTCCCGCAACGCGAGCTCCAGGACCTTCTTCGCGCGCGGCGTGAACGGGATCTGGCCCGTCGTGACCTCGTCGCCCTGGCCGACGATCCGCGCGACCTGCGCCCGCACTTCCTCCACCGTGATGTCGAGAGACTCGAGTACCCGCGCCGCAAGGCCCTCTTCCTCGCGGAGCAGCCCGAGCAGGATGTGCTCGGTGCCGATGTAGTTGTGCTTGAGCGCCCGCGCCTCGTCCTGAGCAAGGACGACGACCTGGCGAGCCCGTTCAGTGAAGCGTTCGAACAATCCTCGACTCTCCTTTCCGTCTGGACAACCGCAGTCAGCCGGTCGAAGATGCGCTCATCGTAGCCGAGCCCTTGGTCGGTAGAGAGTGACGCGTAAGGGTGTATCGGCGCGCTAGTTCCGCGCGCGGGAGCCGTGCCGTTGGCGCCGTCGGTAGTGGGCCTGTGCGACGCGATCGGCACAGAGCTCGCAGCAGAACCGTCGGCTCCGGTTGCGGCTGCGGTCGATGTAGACGCAACGGCATGGGCTTCCCGCGCACCGACCGAACCGCTCCCAGCCGTCGTCGCGAATCACCTCGAGCAGGCCGAGCGCCGCGTACGGGGCGACGAAGGCGAGTCCCTCGCCTTCGTCCGGCCACGAACGGAACCCCCAGGACCTGGCGGAGCGCTCGAGCCGGGGAGGTGTCCCGGAGTCTGCCACCAGCGCATTCAGCGCCTCGACCGCCTCGGCCTGCGTGGGGGCGTCGAACGCAGCCGTCAGCCGCGAGCGGAGCTCGCGCGCTCGCTCCACGTCGCCGTCGGAGATCGCGTCCGCCGCGCGGGAAAAGCCGTTGCCGCGCAGCCAGCGCCGCAGGACGTCGGCATCACGGAGATGCTCGTGGTCGGCGTCGTACTCGTCCCACGAGTTGATCAACGTCACCGCCATTTCGGCGCCCGTCGCCTGTTCTAACTCCGTCAGCGGCATCACGTCTAAAGATACTGACACGCGTCAGGTGTTTGGAGGCACAAAGCTCCTGACGAAAGAGCGCGGAGAGGAGGACGAATGAGTTTCACACGACGCCTGATCCCGGCAGGAGCCGCGGCGCTGATGTTGGCCCTGGTGCCGGTCGCGGCCGCTGCGGCGCCAAGCGTGACGATCACTCCCTGGAACAGCACGCGGACGATCGCGGCGAGCACCGACACGTGCCCCTTCCCCATCGTGGTCCATTCGGAGGGGACGTTCAGGGAGTCCGTGTACTCGGACGGGCGGGACGTGACCACGGTCTCGGACTTTCACATCACCTGGACGAATGCTGAGAGCGGAACGTCTATTCACTCGGTCCTGGGCGGGCCGGTGATCGCCCGGTCCAACGGCGACGGGACGTCGACCGTCACGGTCAACGGCAACGACGCGCTCTTCACCGCCCCGGGGACCGGGGTCTTCTTCGCCGACGTCGGCCGGTTGGTCTACGTCGTCGACGACAGTGACCCGAACGTGCCGCCGGTGGTGCTGCAGTCCACCGGGCACCAGGACACGGCCCTGTTCCCCGCCGTCTGCGCGGCGCTCGCATAGGCCGGAGGGGCGTGGCGCCCTCGGCGCCACGCCCCTCATTCGCGTGAGCGCAGAGCCGGGAAGAGGATCACGTCGCGGATCGTGTCCTTCCCCAGCAGCACCATGGCGAGCCGGTCGATGCCTACGCCGCAGCCGCCGTTCGGCGCCATCCCGTACGACATCGCCTCGACGTAGTCGGGATCCCCCGGCTCGGCCTCGACGTCGCCTGCCTCCCGCTCCGACTCCTGCATCGCGAAGCGTCTCGCCTGCTCCTCGGGGTCGTTGAGTTCGCTGAAGGCGTTGGCGAACTCCATCCCGCTCACGACCGCCTCGAAGCGCTCGACGAGCGTCTCGTCGTCGTCCGTCGTGCGGGCGAACGGGGACATCTCGAGCGGCCAGTCGTAGACGATCGTCGGCTGCGTCAGCTCGGGCTCGACGAAGTGGGAGTACGCGTGATCGGCGAGCTGCGCCCAGCTGCGGTCGCTCGAGATGTCGACGCCGGCCTCGGTCAGCCTCGCGCGCAGCTCGGCCTCGTCACGCGTCCAAACGCCGTGCGCGTCGAGCGCCTCGGTGAACCTCACCTCCTGCCAGTGCGAGAAGTCGACGTCGTGGCCGCGGAACGTCGTCTTCGTCCCCCCGCTCGTCGCCTCGGCGGCGTGCCGGACGAGCTCCTTCAGGCGCGCCGCCGTGTCCTTGTAGTCCGCATACGCCTCGTACCACTCGACCTGCGTGAACTCCGGCGAGTGCTTGTACGAGTAGCTCTCGTTGCGGAAATCCTTCGAGAGCTCGTAGACCTTCTCGAGCCCACCGACGATGAGCCGCTTGAGGTAGAGCTCGTCGGCGATGCGGAGATAGAGCTCGGTGTCGAGCAGCTCGGAGCGCGTCACGAATGGCTCGGCAAAGCCGCCTCCGTAGCGCGGTTGCAGGATCGGCGTCTCGACCTCGAGGAAGCCTTCGCCGTCGAGATAGGCGCGGATCGCGGAGACCATCCGCGCGCGCTTGATCGCGTCGTCCCGCGACTCCTCGCTCATCAGCAGGTCGAGATAGCGCTTGCGATACCGGAGCTCGACGTCCTCGATCCCGTGGAAGGTGTCGGGCAGCGGCGCGCGGATCCGCGCCAGCACCTCGAGCTCGTCCACCTGCAGTGAGGGCTCGCCACGGCGCGACTGGGCCGGCGAGCCGGTCACGCCCACGATGTCGCCGAGGTGGAGATCGAGCTCGCCGGTGCGTTCCGCCGGGCAGATCAGCTGGATGCGGCCCGAGCGGTCGACGAGGTCGAGGAAGACGAGCTTCCCCATGTCGCGGCGCGCCATGACCCGCCCGGCGAGCCGCCGCTTCGTCGCGTCGTCGGTCGCGCCGGCTTCGAGCTGCTCGGCCTCGGCCCGGACGACCGCGACCTCGTCCCTGTCAGGGAACCGCTTGGGGAGAGACATGGCCGCGCGAGTCTACGCGGCCTTCACGTCCATGATCTTGAACTTCTTGGCACCGCGGGGCGTCGGCGCCTCGACCACGTCGCCCTTCTTGTGACCCATGATCGCCTTCCCGACCGGCGACTCGTTCGACAGCTTGAGCTCAGCCGGATCGGCCTCCGCCGAGCCGACGATGTGGTACTCGACCGTCTTGTTCGAGCCCATGTCCCGGAGCCGGACCTTCGTCCCGACCGAGACCTCCCCCGAGCGGATCTCCTTCTTCGTGACCACGCGGGCGTTCTTGAGGCGCTCCTCGAGCGTCGCGATCCGCGCCTCGAGGTGGGCCTGGTCGTTCTTTGCCGAGTCGTACTCCGCGTTCTCGGCGATGTCGCCGAACTCGCGCGCGATCCGGATGCGCTCCGCGACCTCGCGGCGGCGCACGGTCGACAGCTCCTCGATCTCCTGCTGGAGCTTTTTGTACCCCTGCGGCGTGAGAATGACTTCCTTCACCGTGTCCTCCTGGACCCCAGAACATGAAACGGCCGGCGGCTGACCGGCCGTCGGCGGGGGCGGATGGTACCCCCGCGATCACCCCCCGTCAATATGCCGCCGATACCATCGCCCGATGCCGGTGAACCTGCAGCAACCGTGGTCGATCGGCGGCGTCGAGGTGCCCACGCGGATCGTCCTCGCGCCGATGGCCGGCGTCAGCATCCAGGCGTTCAGGCGACAGGGACGGCGCTTCGGAGCCGGTCTCGTCTGCTCGGAGATGGTCTCGGCGGCCGGGATCGAGCACCGCAACGAGCGCACCTTCGGCTATCTGCGCGTCGCGGGTGACGAGCATCCGCTCGCGATCCAGATCTTCGGCGCCGAGCCCCGGGCGATGGCCGACGCGGCACGGATGGTCGAGGCCGCCGGCGCGGACATCGTCGACATGAACTTCGGCTGCCCGGTGCGGAAGGTGACGAAGACCGGGGCCGGGGCGCACCTGATGGAGGATGCGGAGCTCGCGTGTCGGGTAGTGGCTGCAGTGGCGGACGCGGTCGGGGTTCCCGTTACGGTGAAGATGCGGCGCGGTGTCGCGAACGGCTCGCGCGCTTGCCTGGAGCTCGGCCCCCGGCTCGTCGAGGCGGGCGCGGCGGCGCTGACGCTCCATCCGCGCTCGGCGCAGCAGATGTACACGGGCGAGGCGGACCACTCGATCACGGCCGAACTCGTCGAACGCGTCGACGTCCCCGTGATCGCGTCGGGCGACGTCACCTCGCGCGCGGCGGCGCTCGCCGTGCTCGAGCAGACCGGCGCGGCGGCGGTGATGGTCGCGCGCGGCGCTCAGGGGAACCCGTGGGCGCTACGCGAGATGATCGAGGGCGAGTCCTTCCAGCCGACCCGCGAGGAGGTCGCAGCGGAGCTGGTCGTCTTCATCCGCGAGGCGGTGCGGGAGCTCGGCGAGCAGCGCGCGGTCGGCTTCCTGAAGAAGTTCTACGGCTGGTACCTCGGCCACGGCCGCTTCCCCAAGCCGTTCAAGCAGGAGCTCGTCCAGCTCAAGACCACCGAGGAGGTCGTGAC
>JAICLM010000209.1 GCA_025927435.1 Thermoleophilia bacterium
CAGGTTCTCGCCGAACCCCTTCGTCACGTCCTTCGCCTCGATCACGAGGTCACCGAGGCGTGGGCCGGGCGGGATGTGGATCTCGACCCGGTCGAGGCGGAACGACTCCTCCTCGGCGAGCAGCTTCTCGTACGCGCCGAGACGCGCCTTCGACTTCGCGTGCCGCGCCTTCGGCGCGAGGCGCACCCATTCAAGCTCGCGCTGGAGCGTCCGCTGGCGCGCCGACGATTGCTTCTCCTCGACGGCGAGCCGCGCCTGCTTCTGCTCCAGCCAGCCCGAGTAGTTGCCCTCGTACGGAATCCCGCGCCCGCGGTCGAGCTCGAGGATCCACCCGGCGACGTTGTCGAGGAAATAGCGATCGTGGGTGACGGCGACGACGGTGCCCTTGTAGTCGGCGAGGAAGCGCTCGAGCCAGAACACCGACTCCGCGTCGAGGTGGTTCGTGGGCTCGTCCAGGAGCAGCAAGTCTGGAGCGCTGAGGAGCAGCCGGCAGAGCGCGACCCGGCGACGCTCTCCGCCGGAGAGCGAGGTGACGTCGCGGTCGCCGTCGGGTAGCCGCAACGCGTCCATCGCGTGGTCGAGTTGCTCCTCGAGCTGCCACGCTCCGCGCCGGTCGACCTGGTCCTGCACCGTCGCCTGCTCTGCGAGCAGCGCGTCGAAGTCTGCGTCCGGCTCCGCGAACTGCGCGGAGATCTCGTTGAAGCGGTCGAGCAGGTCGCGCAGCTCGCGCACCCCGTCCTCGACGTTCTCGCGCACGTTCTTTCCCGGGTCGAGCTGCGGCTCCTGCTCGAGCAGCCCCACCGTCGCGTTCGGCGCGAGGTCGGCGACGCCAGAGGACGGCTCCTCCTTGCCGGCCATGATCCGTAGCACCGTCGACTTGCCTGCACCGTTCGGCCCGAGCACGCCGATCTTCGCCCCAGGGAGGAACGAGAGGGACACATTCGCGAGCACCTGTCGCTCCGGCCCGTAGAACTTGTCGACGCGGTACATGGTGAAGATGTAGTCGGAGCTCATGAGCGGGCCACGATAGCCGGTGTCTACTGTCGCGGTCCCGAACTCGATGTACGGTTACCGGCCCGCCTTCTTCAGGGTTCCGCGACGCCGGGGCGGATGAGGCCCGACTCGTACGCGTAGACGATCGTCTGCACGCGGTCGCGAAGCCCCAGCTTCGCCAGGATTCGCGCGATGTGACTCTTCACGGTGGCCTCGCTGAGGAAGAGCTCACGCGCGATCTCGGCATTCGAGAGGCCGCGGCCGAGCTGCTTCAGGACGCTCAGCTCCCGGTCGCTCAGCGTCTGGGCCGATGCGGGGACCGCTCCGGGCTCCGGTCCCCGGCAGAAGTCTTCGATCAGACGTCGTGTGATCGACGGAGCGAGCAGCGATTCCCCCGCCGCAACGATCTGGACGGCGTCGACGAGCTGCTCCCGGGTCGCGTCCTTGAGCAGGAAGCCGCTGGCGCCCGACTTCAGTGCGCGGTAGACGTATTCGTCCAGGTCGAACGTCGTCAGCACGAGCACCCGCGCCCGCAGCCCGCTTAGCGCGAGCCGGCCGGTCGCTTCGATGCCGTCCAGCTCCGGCATCCGGACGTCCATCAGCACCACGTCGGGATCGAGACGCCGAGCCTCGGCCAGGGCCGCCTTCCCGTCGGCGGCCTCGCCCACCACCTCCATCCCGGGTTCTGCCTCCAGGATCATCCGCAGCCCCTCGCGGACGAGATCCTGGTCGTCCACGATCAGGACGCGGATCACGCGGCGCCTGCCGGGATTCGTGCGTGCACGGCGAAGCCGACGTCCGGCAACCTGCCTGCCTCCAGCTCCCCGCCGAAGAGCGCGACTCGCTCGCGCATGCCGGCGATGCCGTGACCGCTGCCGTTCACCGACGCCCTCGCCGGAACCGTTCCGTCGTCTGCGACGTCGACGGCGAGCGCGTCGCCCTCGAGTCGAACGCGAACGGTGGCCCTCGCCGGGGCGGCATGCTTGAGCACGTTCGTCAGCGCCTCCTGGACGATGCGATACGCCGCGAGCTCCACCGCCGGGGCGAGCGGGGGCAGGCCGTCGTCGAGCTCCAGCTCGACCGGAACGCCTGCGGCCCGAACGGACTCGGCGAGTTGCTCCAGCTGGGCGATACCCGGCTGCGGCGTCAGGAGTTCGGCGCCGTCGTCGTCTTCGCGCAGCACTCCGAGCAGGCGCCGCATCTCGACGAGAGCCTCACGGCCGCTGCGCTCGATCTTTTCGAGCGTTGACGCACTCGCGCCTCCTGCGCGGGCCCCGGCCGCCTGGAGGACGACCACGCTCAGATTGTGCGAGACGATGTCGTGGAGCTCCCGCGCCATGCGCGCGCGCTCGCCCGCGACTGCCGCCGCCGCTTCCCGCTCGATCCCCGCCGTCCGCTCCGCGAGGAGCGTCGCCTCCCGGCGGCTATGGATCCACAGGCCGCCGAGCCACATGGTGACGAAGATGACGCAGAAGAACGCCGCCGACCACTCCTCGCTCGACTGACCCGTCTGGACGTTCCGGTCGAACCACGTGAAGATCGCGTAGCCGATCGCGAAGCCGGCGAGCCCGGTCAACGCGTGTCGCCGCGTGCCGTATGCCGCGACGGAGTAGGTCGCGACACCGATCGCAAAGATCACCTCGAGGCCCTCCGCCGAGTTGCTCGTCCAGGCGGACTGCAGGTCGACCCCCAGCAGCACGAGCAGGGAGGCCGCAAGCGGCGCGGTGCGCCGCCACGCGAGGGGCATGTCGAGGAGCAGAGGCCAGCCTGCGACGAGCCACGTCGGTCCCGCGATCGGATTCCCGAACCGCGGGTCCACCACGACGAAGACGGTCAGAGCCGCGCCGACCGCTGCGATCCCGATGTCGAGCCACGGTGGACGGCGAAGCATGCGAACGACGCTATCGCCGTCGCGGGAGCCTCGCATCATCCGAACGGCTCGACGGCTTCATCCTTGCGGATGTGGCGATTCCGCCGGGCGGACGCAGACGCGGAGCGTCGTGAGCGCGAGGCTCGGTCGGTCAACGAACCGGAGGAGTCACATGACCGTCCAGCAGTTGCCCAGCCTCGTCAACCGGGTCGCGCTTGTCGCGGCGCCGCTTCTGTTCGCACTCTCGGCCCTCGCGATCCCGGCGCTGAAGAGCGGCGACACCGCCCAGCTCGAGCTGATCGCGTCGCACCCGACTGGGTGGTACCTCTTCACGGTCTTCTCGCTGGTCGGCTCGGCGGCGCTCATTCCCGCGTCGGTCGGGCTGATGCAGGCGACCCGCGAGGCGGCGCCGTCCACCTCGATCGTCGGCGCCGGACTGCTCGCCGTTGGCGGCTTCGTCGCGCTCGCCGATTCGGCAACGCAGCTCGTCTACTGGCAGATGGGAAGCCAGGCAGATCGTCCGCAGATGACGGCGCTTCTGAACCGGTACGAGAACGCACCGGGCGCGAACGTCATCTTCATGATCGGCGCACTTGCGCTCGTGGTGGGAGCTATCCTGCTCGCCGTCGCGCTCGTCCGGGCACACGCTGCGCCCGTCTGGGCGTCTGTCTGCGTTCCTGTCGGGATGATCCTGAACATCGGCTCGTTCATGGGGAGCAGCAAGGTGTTGCTGATCGTGAGCTCGCTCGTGCTGCTCGCCGGCTTCGGCAGCGTCGCGCGACGCGGCGAGCGTGTCGTCCGTCGGCCTGCCGCCGCGGCCTCGGTACAGTAAGCATGTGGCAGTCAGCTCTGCAAAGGCACTCGAGGTTGAGCGTCTGCGCGCCGATTTCGCCGTCTTCGACGAGCTCGTCAACGGCAAGCCGGTCGCGTACCTCGACTCGGCTTCCTCCACGCAGAAGCCCCGGCAGGTGCTCGATGCGATGCGCGAGTTCTACGAGCACTCGTACGCGAACGTGCACCGCGGCGTCTACACGCTCGCCGAGCGTGCGACCGAGGGCTACGAAGGTGCGCGCGAGAAGGTGCGCGCGTACATCAACGCGCCGTCGAACCGCGAGGTGATCTTCACGCGCAGCGCGACCGAGGCCCTCAACCTGATTGCGTACTCCTGGGGGCTCGAGAACCTCGG
>JAICLM010000296.1 GCA_025927435.1 Thermoleophilia bacterium
GCTGCCGGGGTGGACGACGAGGTGCCCGGCGAGGGCATCGCTTTCGACCGGGAAGTCCTCGCGGAAGTGGACGCCGCGGCTCTCCTCCCGCGCGAGGCCGCAGAGGGCGATCTCGCGCACGAGCGGGTGCGGCGAGTCGAGCAGGCGCCCGAGGCCTTCCGCGCTGCGGATCAGCCCGGCGTCGCGCCAGAGCGCGGTTCCCGCATCCGCGGCGGCCGGGATGGGCTCGGCGGCGTCGTCGAAGCCCGGGCCGTCGAGCGCCGCCAGTCCTGCGCGCCGGCCGAAGACGAGGCACTCGAGCAGCGAGTTCGAGGCCAGCCGGTTCGCGCCGTGGACGCCCGTGCAGGCGCACTCTCCCGCCGCGTACAGCCCGGGCACCGAGGTGCGCCCGTCGAGGTCGCTGACAATCCCGCCGATCGCGTAGTGGGCGGCGGGGGAGACCGGGACGGGCTCGTCCGCCGGGTCGTAGCCGGCCTCGGCGAGCGTGGCCATCAACGTGGGGTACCGGTCGCGCTCGACCGGCCGGAGGTCGAGTCGGGCCCCGGCCCTGGCCGCGACTGCGCGCGCCACGACGTCACGCGGAGCGAGCTCGTCGACGAAGCGCTCGCCGCCGTCGTCGAGTAGCGTCGCCCCGGCGCCCCGCAGCGCCTCCGAGAGCAGGAAGCCGTCGTGGCCGTTCTCGTCGCGGAGCGCCGTCGGGTGGAACTGCACGAGCTCGAGGTCGGCCAGGGCCGCGCCCGCGGCCTGCGCGAGCAGGAGACCGTCGCCGACGGCCCCTCGCGGGTTCGTCGTCCGCACCCAGAGCGCGGCGTAACCACCGGTGGCGAGGACGACCGCAGAGCCCCTGAGCGCGGCCAGGGTTGTGAGCCGCTCGCCCTCGACGAGCCGGATCCGCGGATGCTCGCGAGCGCGGCGCGTCAGGACGTCGGCGATGTGCCGTCCGGTGTCGGCTCCGCCCGCGTGCACGACACGGTCGCGTGCGTGGCCGCCCTCGCGGCCGAGGCCGTCGTCGAACCGGACGCCGAGACGACGCAGCTCGGCGATCCGCGCCGGAGCTTCCTCCGTGAGGAGCCGGACGGCGCTGGGCCGGCAGAGCCCGCGGCCCGCCGCGAGCGTGTCGGTCGCGTGGAGCGCCGGGTCGTCGCCGGGGCCGACCGCAGCGGCTACGCCGCCCTGGGCGGCGTAGCTGTTCGAGCTCGTGTGGGACGCCTTCGCCAGCACCAGGACCGATGCGCCTCCGTCGGCCGCCGCGAGAGCGGCGGAGAGGCCGGCGACCCCGGCTCCGGCGACGACCACGTCGGATACCTGGCGTTTTTGCCTCACAATCGATAACCTCGAACTCCGACTATACATGGTTGACGACTCTCAGGCGAAAACTTCGGCCCACGCCGTGCTCGCGGCTGTTCTCCAGGTGCGCGAGGGGCGGCTGCAAGCGCTGCTCTGGCGACGCGCGCGCGAGCCGTTCGCGGGGCACTGGGCGCTACCCGGGGGAGCGCTGGCCGCCGACGAGACGCTCGAGGAGTCGATGCGGCGGCACCTCGCCGAGAAGGTCGACCTCCGGGAGGTGGCGCATCTCGAGCAGCTCGAGACCCTCAGCGACCCCTTGCGCAACCCCACGAGGCGCGAGCTCGCGACCGCCTTTCTCGGGCTGGTGCCGGGCGGGGTGGACCCGCAGGTGCCGGACGACACGCGCTGGCATCCGGTCGACGACCTGCCGGACC
>JAICLM010000132.1 GCA_025927435.1 Thermoleophilia bacterium
CTGGGAGGGCTGGGAGGACTCGGCCGTGCCCCCGGAGCGCATCGGCGACTACCTCCGGGACCTGCGCGCGCTCGCAGAGCGTCACGGGTACTGGGGCACGTACTACGGCCATCTCGGCCAGGGCTGCATGCACGTTCGCTACGACTTCGACCTGCGCTCAAAGGGCGGGATCGCGAGGTATCGCGCCTTCGTCGAGGAGGCGGCCGACCTCTGCGTCTCCTACGGCGGCTCGCTCTCCGGCGAGCACGGCGACGGGCAGGCACGCGCGGAGCTCCTCTACAAGCAGTACGGCGAGGAGCTCGTCGGGGCGTTCCGCGAGTTCAAGCGGATCTGGGATCCCGACGGAAAGATGAATCCGGGCAAGGTCGTCGACCCGTATCGCCTCGACGAGAACCTCAAGCTCGGCGCCGACTACGACCCCTGGCGCCCGGCCGTGAGGTTCTCCTACCCCGAGGACAAGGGCGACTTCGCGCATGCGACGCTCCGCTGCGTCGGAGTGGGCAGATGCCGCAAGCCGGACGGGATGGACGTCATGTGCCCGTCCTTCATGGCGACGCGCGAGGAGATGCATTCGACCCGTGGCCGCACGCGTCTCCTGTTCGAGATGCTCGAAGGGGAGGTCATCACCGACGGCTGGCAGTCGGACGAGGTGATGGAGGCGCTCGACCTCTGCCTCTCGTGCAAGGGCTGCACGAACGACTGCCCGGTCAACGTCGACATGCCCACCTACAAGGCGGAGTTCCTCCACCACCGCTGGAAGCACCGGCTCCGCCCGCGCCACGCCTACGCGTTCGGGCTGATCGACCAGGTCTCCCGGCTCGCGTCGCGGGCGCCGGGGCTCGTCAACCTCGTCACGCACACGCCGCCGTTCACGCAGGCGTTCAAGCTCGCGGCCGGCATGACGCAGCAGCGCGAGGTGCCGGAGTTCGCACCGCTCACGCTCCAGCAGTGGTTCAGGCAGCGCGGCGGGACGACGAACCCGGCCGGGCGAAAGGTCGTCCTCTTCCCGGACACGTTCAACAACCACATGCACACGGACGTCGGCGTCGCGGCCGTCGAGGCGTTCGAAGCCGTCGGCTGGCAGGTCATCGTCCCCGAGGGCCACGTCTGCTGCGGGCGACCCCTCTACGACTACGGGTTCCTGGACCTGGCGGAGCGTTATCTCCGGCGTAGCCTCGACCAGCTGCGCGAGTGGTACCGCGAGGGAATCCCGATCGTCGGGCTCGAGCCGAGCTGCGTGGCCGTGTTCAAGGACGAGCTCGGGAAGCTCCTTCCGCACGACGAGGACGCGAAGAGGCTCGCGCAGAGCACGTTCCACTTCGCCGAGTTCTTCGAGCGGTTCGAGGTCGAGCCGCCGCCGCTCGAGCGCAAGGCCTTCGTCTGGGGCCACTGCCACCACAAGGCGACCGGCGGCATCGATCCCGAGGTCGAGCTCCTGAAGAAGATGGGCGTCGAGGTGGAGACGCTGAAGGCCGGCTGCTGCGGGCTGGCCGGCTCGTGGGGCTTCGAGGCCGGCCACCATGACTTGTCGATGCAGATCGGTGAGCAGGGCCTTCTGCCGAGGGTGCGCCGGCTCGACGACGAGACGATCGTCGTCGCCGACGGGTTCTCCTGCAAGACGCAGATCGAGCAGGGGAACACGGGACGGCGGGCGCTCCACGTCGCCCAGGTGCTGAAGCTCGCGCGCGAGCACGGCGAGTCAGGGCCGGAGGGGGCGAAGCCCGAGCGCCTCTACTACGAAGTGCGTCCGAAGCCCTCGCTCGCGCGACGGGTCGCGCGAGGCGCCGTCCTCGCCGGCGCGGCGGTGCTGGCGGTGGGCTTCTTCTCCGCTACTATGCGCCGGCGCGAGGCGCCGTAGCTCAGCTGGTTAGAGCGCTGCACTCATAATGCAGAGGTCGGTGGTTCGAGCCCACCCGGCGCTACTGGAGCGCGTTCGTCCCTCGGAGCGAGAACAGGAATGGCAACCGGAGTCAGAGTCGCAATCACGCTCGCCTGTACCGAATGCAGGCGCAGGAACTACCAGACGCAGAAGTCGAAGCGCAACTCGCCCGACCGCGTCGAGTTCCGCAAGTACTGCCGCTGGTGCGGTAGCCACACGCTGCACCGGGAGACGCGCTAGTGGCTCGCTCGACGAGGCAGCAGCGCCGCCAGCGCCGCGCGCAGGCCGCCGGCACGCCGCCGCTCAGGCCCGCCCCCCGGCCGCGCCCCACGACCGAGGAGGAGCCGCGCGAGCCTCGCGAGGCCCGCGTCGAGCGCCGCGAGGACGTGCGGCCCGGCGTCCCCGGCTTTCGCTTCTTCGGCGAGTCCTGGGCGGAGCTGAAGAAGGTCGAGTGGCCGAATCAGCAGCAGTTGATCAGCGGCACCGCCGTCGTCATCGTCGCCTGCCTCATCACCGGCGTGTACCTGTACCTCAACGACCAGGTGTGGCAGTACGTCGTCAAGCACCTGTTCCTCCAGTAGGAGCCGAGAAGAGACGCGCATGTTTCGCTGGTACGTGATCAACACCTATTCCGGGCACGAGAACAAGGTGAAGGCCAACCTCGAGCACAGGATCGAATCGATGAACCAGCGCACCCGCTTCCGGCGTGTCGTCGTCCCCACCGAGCAGGTGGTCGAGACGAAGGACGGCCAGAAGGTGAACACCGAGAAGCGCACGCTGCCGGGCTACGTGCTCGTGAACATGGACCTCAACGACGACGCCTGGACGGTCGTGAAGAACACGCCGGGCGTGACCGGCTTCGTCGGAGCAGGGGCCACCCCGGTGCCGCTCTCGCAGCCCGAAGTCGACCGGATCCTCCACACGGGAGCCGGCGCCGCGGTCGCCCAGCGGTCGCAGGTCGAGTTCCAGCTCGGGGAGTCGGTCAAGATCACGTCCGGCCCGCTCGCGGACTTCGACGGCGAGATCACCGACGTCAACCCGGACGCGCAGAAGCTTCAGGTGATGGTCAACATCTTCGAGCGGCAGGTACCGGTCGAGGTCGGATTCGACAACGTCAAGAAGCTGGACTGAGGAAACGAATGGCGAAGAAAGTTCTCACCCTGATCAAGCTCCAGATCCCCGGCGGCCAGGCGAACCCGGCCCCGCCGGTCGGCCCTGCGCTCGGCCAGCACGGCGTCAACATCATGGAGTTCTGCAAGGCCTTCAATGCCCAGACCGGCGACCAGAACGGCCGCATCATCCCGGTCGAGATCACGGTCTTCGAGGATCGCTCGTTCACGTTCATCACGAAGACGCCGCCGGCCGCCGTCCTGATCAAGGAGGCGCTGCGGCTCGACAAGGGCTCGGGCGAACCGAACCGCGTCAAGGTGGGCCGCCTCTCCCGCGAGCAGGTCAACCGCATTGCGGAGACGAAGATGCCGGACCTCAACGCGCGCGACATCGACCAGGCGGCGCAGATCATCGCCGGCACCGCGCGCAGCATGGGAGTGGAGGTGGACTGGTAATGGCCCAGCACGGGAAGCGTTATCGCGACTCGCGTGCCAGCTTCGACCGCGAGGAGCTCTACTCGCCGGTTCAGGCAGTCCGCCTGCTCAAGGGCATGGGCGCGACGAAGTTCGACGAGTCCGTCGAGCTGCACTTCCGCCTCGGCCTCAACGTCCGTCACGCCGACGAGCAGCTGCGCGGCACGCTCATGCTCCCGCACGGGAGCGGCAAGGACGTCCGGATCGCCGTGTTCGCCGAGGGCGACAAGGCGCGCGAGGCAGAGCAGGCCGGCGCGGACGTCGTCGGCTCGGCCGACCTCGCGAAGCAGATCGAGGAAGGTTTCACGGAGTTCGACGTCGCGATCGCGACGCCCGACCAGATGGGCAACGTCGGCAAGCTCGGCCGCATTCTCGGCCCGCGCGGGCTGATGCCGAACCCGAAGACCGGCACCGTCACGATGGACGTCGGCAAGGCGGTCTCCGAGGCGAAGGCGGGCAAGCTCGAGTACCGGACCGACCGCGGCGCGAACGTCCATGTCGTGATCGGCAAGAAGAGCTTCGAGGAGCGGGCGCTGGTGGAGAACTACGCCGCCGTCCTCGACGAGATCGTGCGCGCCAAGCCGTCGGCCGCGAAGGGCCGCTACATCCGGCAGATCACGCTCACGAGCACCATGGGCCCCGGCATCCACGTCGATCCGGCCCGAATCCGCGGGATCGTGGAAGAGCTGGACGAGCAGCCGCAGGAGGCCGCTACAGTTCCGGCCTAGCAAACTGCCGCCTGAGACCACTGGCAGCTCTCCTTGCGAGGGCGGAAGACCAGTCGAGGTGAGATGAAGAGAGATCAGAAAGAACAGGTTGTCGAGGAGCTGACTGCGCGCCTCCGGGCCGCGGAGACGTTGCTCGTCGCCGACTATCGCGGGCTGACGATGCCGCAGATCGACGCGCTCCGCACCCGGCTGCTCGAGAGCGGTGCGCGCTTCACCGTCGTCAAGAACACGCTCACGCGCCGCGCCGCAGAGGCGGCAGGCACGGAGGCGCTGCTCACTCTGCTCGACGGCCCGAGCGCGATCGCCTTCCTCGAGGCCGACGGCGACATGGTGGCGGCGGCCAAGGCGCTGGCGGATTCCGCGCGGGAGACGAACGTGCTGGAGATTCGCGGCGGGATCATGCAAGGACGCGCCGTGACGGCGGATGAGGTCGCGAGCCTCGCGACGCTGCCACCGGCGGAGGTGCTGCGCGGCCAGGTGCTCGGCGCGATCGTCGCGCCGCTCACCGCGCTCGCCGGCCTGCTCAACGCCCCGTTGCAGAACCTCGTCGGCCTCATCGACGCCCGGATCGAGCAGCTCGGCGGCGAGAAAGAGGCGGCGCCCGAGCCCGAGGCCGAAGCGGAGACGCCGGAGCCGGAGGCAGATGCGGCGCCGGCCGAGGAAGAACCGGTCGCCGAGGAACAGTCGGCGGAAGACACCACCCAGGCGGACGCCACAGCGCCCGCCGCCGAAGAAGAAGAGGAGAGTTAGATGGCGGTCGACACGATCTTCGACGAACTCGGGAAGATGACCGTGCTCGAGCTGGTCGAGCTGAAGAACAAGATCGAGGAGGAGTGGGGCATCACCGCCGCCGCTCCCGTTGCGGTCGCGGCGCCCGGCGCTGCTGCTGCCGGCGACGGTGCCGCGGCGGAGGAGAAGACCTCCTTCGACGTGATGCTCACCGAGGCGGGCGGCCAGAAGATCCAGGTGATCAAGGTCGTGCGCGCGGTCACCGGTCTCGGCCTCAAGGAGGCCAAGGACCTCGTCGACTCGGCTCCGAAGCCGGTCAAGGAGGGCGTCGCCCAGGAGGAGGCCGACCAGATCAAGGCGCAGCTCGAAGAGGCCGGCGCCACGGTCGAGCTGAAGTAGGTCGCGGGTGCTGCGCACCCGCCTGGACGGCTGGAGGGTTCGAGACGCTCCGACCAAGGGGCGACCCGAGACCGGAGGCTAAGACAGCCGCGCAGCGGCGACTTAGCCGTGGGCCGGTCTGCGCTCGCGCCGGCCTCTGCCGCGCGCGAGCGCACCAGAGCGAGCGCTGGTCCAGAGCAGCATCTCCAGACAAAGGGCGCGGAGCGGGCCGGAAACCGCGCTTTCCGGCCCGCGAAATACCGTTTCGACGGTGTGACTGGTACAGTCACACCGAATAACGGCGACCGCCGCGGCTTCGGCTTGCGGTGAGGGGGGTCGTTCCGTTATCCTGGCTGGTTGCGCCGACGTCCGGCCGCTTGCTGCTCTGACGCCGATTTCTTGCCCGTTTTCGCACGCTTCAAGGGAGGCTGTTCTTCTTGACCACC
Source organism: Thermoleophilia bacterium (assembly GCA_025927435.1). Lineage (GTDB taxonomy): Bacteria > Actinomycetota > Thermoleophilia > Gaiellales > Gaiellaceae > Palsa-739. The sequence continues at coordinate 5,744 of JAICLM010000132.1, forward strand.
ACGGTCGCTTCGCCCCGCGCTCGTACGACGTTCAGCCGTCTCGAGCACGTTCTCGACCTACCGAATCTCATTGACATCCAGAAGGCCTCGTTCGAATGGTTCAAGAACGAGGGACTACGAGAGACGATCGACGACATCTCGCCGATCGAGGACTACACCGGCACGCTCGCCGTCGAGTTCGGCGAGTTCGAGTTCGGTGATCCGCAGTTCTCGATCAAGGAGTGCCGCGAGAAGGATCTGACCTACCAGGCCTCGCTCAACATGAAGGTCCGCTTCGTGAACAAGGACACGGGCGAGATCCGGGAGCAGGGCGTCTTCATGGGC
>JAICLM010000041.1 GCA_025927435.1 Thermoleophilia bacterium
ACGCCGCCGCCGTCCCCCGTCGTCGTCCACTCGATCGGGTCGTAGGTCGTCGCGTCCACGACGTAGACCTTCTTCCCGTCGAGCGACTCCAGCCGGATCGCGTCGCGGCCGTCGACCGTGACGTGGCCGGTGACGCGGACGCGTCCGGAGTGCAGCAGCGAGAGGATCTCGGAGCGGAACTCAGCCGGGATGACGCCCGTGGACTCCTGCGCCCTCCGGCGGGCCATCTCCTGGGCGAGGCGCTTCGCCCCCTCCCTGGTGGCGATGACCTTGATCGCCCCGGCGCCGTTCCGCATGACGTAGGCCGCGCTCACGTGCGTGCTCCCGGTGAGCTTCTCGAGCTTGCTCCTGGAGACGATCTCGATCTTCGGCATTCGGGCTGCGCGAAGCTGTTCGCTCGTCGCGCTGTAGATCGTGCCGGTGCGCACGTCGTAGAGCTCGTTCGTGTCGCCCTGCGTGACCGACTCCGCGCGCATCCCGTCCGAGCCGTCGACTTCGATCTGCCGCCGCGTGAACGGGGCCACCCGAAGCTGCCAGGTCTCGGAGTGCCAGGCGACCGACGTGCCGTCGCCGTTCTGCTGCTCGGCATCGATCTGGTAGTGGAGGATCCCGGCGTCCGACGACTCGAGCGCAGCCGCAGCGCGCTCGACGACCGACGGCCCACCGCCGGTGAGCCCGCTCAGGAGCCCGAGCGCGGCCGCGGCGGCGACTGCCAGGACGGCGGCGCCGCGGACGGCCAGGCGGCGTGTGCGCCGGCGGCGCAGGTCGCGGCCGACGGCGTGCTCGAGCTCGCCGCCGAAGCGGTCGAGGCTGGGAGGCAGAGCGGTCATGTGTCCTCCTTCAGGGGCATGGTGGAAAGGCGCCGCAGCGCCCGTGAAACCCGCAACCGAGCGGCAGCCGGGCGGACGCCCAGGCGGGCCGCGACGTCGGGATACGGCAGCTCGTCGACGACCCGCAGCTCGAGCGCCTCGCGCTCGTGCTCGGGCAGCAGCTCGAGCGCCTCCGCGAGCGCGACCCGCGGCGAAAGCCGCTCCTCGACCGCCGCGTAGCCGTCCTCCGGCGCGAGATCGGTGGGGAGCCCGAGCCGGCGGCGGGCCCGCGTCTCGACGGCGTTCCTGCGGGCGGACTCACGGGCGACGTTGCGCGCGATGCCGAAGAGCCACGGGAGGGCCGAGCCGTCGGCCTCGTCGCGGAAGCTGCGGCGCGAAAGCCACGCCTGCGCGAACGCCTCCGCGGTCAGGTCGCTCGCCGCCCACTCGAGACGGCGACGGAACCACGCGTGCACCGTCGGGACATGCCGCCGATAGAGCTCGGCGAACGCGGCTGCTTCCGACTCCGCCGCCTGGATCAGCTCGGCGTCGGTCCGATCGGTCACGTGTCTCACACTCCGTAATGGAGGAACCTCGCCGAGTTGTATCTTCGCTCGGGGATGCAGCCGCTGAACGGGATGCTGGTCGTGGACTTCAGCCGCTACCTCCCGGGCGCCTTCGCGTCCCGCGAGCTCCTCGAGCTCGGGGCGCGCGTCGTCTGCGTCGAGCCGCCCGGAGGGGATCCCCTGCGCAATACCGCGCCGGCCTGGGACGCCGCGCTGCGCGCGGGGAAGGAGTCGCTCGAGCTCGACCTGAAGCACGATCCGGTGCCCGCGCTCGAGCTGATGCGCGAGGCGGACGTCGTACTCGAATCCTTCCGACCCGGCGTCGCGTCACGGCTCGGCGTCGGCCCCGAGCATGCCCCGGAACGCGCCGTCTACTGCTCCATCACCGGCTTCGGGCTCGGCGGCCGCCACGAGCGGCGCGCGGGACACGACCTCAACTACCTCGGCTGGGCCGGCGTCCTCGAGGACACCGCACCCGCGCTGCCTCCCGTCCAGATCGCCGATCTCGCGGCGGGCGGCCTCGTCGCGGTGACGAAGATCCTTGCCGCCTTGCTCGAGCGCGAGGGCACCGGGACGGGCGCTCACATCGTCGTCTCGATGACGCACGGCTCACACCGCCTGGCCGCGCACCGGCTCGGAGGCGAGCCCATTCCGCGCATGCTCACCGGCGGACTCGCCTGCTATCGCATCTACGCGACCGCCGACGAACGCCACCTCACGGTCGCCGCCCTCGAGCCCGTCTTCTTCCGCCGGCTGGCGGAGCTGCTCGGCCGGCCGAAGCTCGCGGAGCACCAGTTCGACACCGACCAGGAAGCACTCGCCGGCGAGCTCGCGGCGATCTTCGAGTCGCGCCCACTCGGCGAGTGGCTCGCGCTCTTCGAGGCCGAGGACGTCTGCGTCGGGCCCGTCGCCACGCTCTCCGAGGCGGCGGCAGACCTCGTGTAGCGTTCGCGTCCCATGCAGATTCGGCGTGCTCCGGAAGCGCCGCTCGCAGGGCGGGTGACGAGCTACTACGGCTTCGAGGTGGAGACGCCGGAGCCCGTGCGGCAGCGCGAGGGCCCCGGCACGGACGTCGTCGTCATCCTCACGTTCGAAGAGCACTGGCTGATCGACGGCGAGCGCCACACCTCGTTTATCGGCGGCCTGCACGACCGGCAGGTGATGACCGAGCACCCCGGCCGCTCGCTCGGGATGCAGATCAACCTCGATCCCCTCGCGGCGCGTGCGCTGGTGGGCACGCCGCTCCACGAGATCGCGCACCGGACCGTTCCGCTCGAGGCGATCCTCGACGAGCCGTTCCTCCTCGAGCGCCTCGTCGAGGCCTCGGACTGGAGCGCCCGCTTCGCTCTCCTCGACGACGTGCTGGCGCCCCGCCTCGTCGACGCGCGCCCGTCGCCCGAGGTCGCGTGGGCGTGGCGACGGCTGCGCGCGACGCACGGTCGCATCCCGGTCGGTGAGCTCACGGCCGAGCTGGGCTGGAGTCGCAAGCGGATCGTAGCCCGCTTCCGCGACGAGATCGGGCTGCCGCCGAAGGCAGTTGCGCGGCTCCTTCGCTTCGAGCGTGCGCGCGGCCTCGCCGGGACGATGTCCTGGGGCGAGCTCGCCTTCGAGTGCGGCTTCTCGGACCAGTCGCACCTGATCGCCGAGTTCCGCCGGATCACCGGACGGACACCGGAAACATTTCTCCAAGACACGGTGGCGCAGGCCGCCTAGCCTGCGCGCCATGGAACAGCGAGTCAACGACCTCCCGTTCGGGCAGCCGCAGCTACGGCTGTGCCGACCCGCAGGAGCACGAGTGGTTCTTCAACGAACCGATCGAGGAGGTGAGGTCCGATGACTGACGTCGTGCCGTTCATCGGCTACGAGGACCCCGGCGCGGCCGCCGACTGGCTCGTCCGCGCGTTCGGGTTCGAGGAGATCGAGCGGTTCGAGGAGAACGGCGAGGTCGGCCACGTGACACTGCGCTGCGGCGACGGGCTCGTCTTCCTCGGCCATCCGGACGACTACGTCAATCCGCTCCACCTCCGCGAACAGTGCGAGACCGTGGCGCGGATGTACCGCTTGCCGTGGATCGTCGACGGCGTGTGGGTCGGGGTCGAGGATCTCGAGGCGGTCGCCGAGCAGGCCCGCGCCGCCGGGGCGCGCATCCTCAGCGAGCCCGAGGACACACCCCACGGCCGGCAGTGCCGCATCGAGGATCCCGAGGGCCACCGCTGGATGCTCGGCGAGCGCTCGGGCGGCGACGAATCCGGCCCGTAGAGGCCTTCGTAGGGAGGAGTGGCCCCACTCCAACCCAGGGAGGCGCTCATGCGGAAGACACTCGTGCTCTTGCTCGGCCTGGCAGTCCTGGCGGCGCTCGCCGTCCCCGCGCTCGGCCTAGGAGGCGGCGACGGGAGGAAGGTGCTCCAGGCGAACGTGCTCTCGCCGGTCATCGAGCCGTACACCGGCCCGGCGAATCCGGTCCGAGGGGTCGCCGGCGGCGGGCTGCCGTGGGAGATCGACTCCGGCAGCGCGAATCTCCGGGCCAACGGACGGCTGCACGTCAGGGTCAACGGTCTCGTGCTCGCGCGGCGGGCCCCGGTCCCGGCAGATCGCCGGGGAACGATGCCGTTCACGCAGCTCGGGGCAATCGTCAGCTGCCTGACCACGACGAACGGCATGGCGACGACGGCCAACGTCTCGACCGAGCTCTTCGACGTCACGCCGCGCGGCGACGGCCACCTCGACACATCGGTCGCGCTTCCCTCACCGTGCTTCGCGCCGATCGTGTTCGTGACCTCGCCCACGGGTCAGTGGTTCGCGGTCACCGGTCGCTAGCGCCCGAAACGAGGACGGTGCGCCGCCGAGGCGGCGCACCGTCACAACGCTCGAGGTCAGCCGGCCAGCATCGGCACGAGTGTGTTCGCCTTCGGCGAGCCCACGCCCGTTGCCGGGTCCCAGCCGGGCACCGCATCGAACCCGGTGATGGATCCGAACGCGTTGTTGCCCGTCGTGATGTCGTGGAACAGCCGGCTCTCGAGGGTGGGGCTCGTCGCCCAGCCGTAGAGCCGGTCGTTGAGGAGCCCGATTCGGCCACCCTTCAGCTGGTCGGCGTCCGCAACGAGGCCGGCCCACTGCGGCGAGCCCGCGCTGGTGCCGCCGAACCGGAAGAACGCCGGGGCCCCCAGCGGGACGCTCCACACCGCGAGGACGCCGCCGATGATCGCAGCGTTGTACGACACGTCCGGCACCCCACGGCTCGCCAGATGCAACCGGTGCTGATACGAGGGCGTGCCGTAGACCGTGCTGAAGCCGCCGCCGCCCGCGTCCCCGAACGTCGAGAACTCGTTCCAGGTGGTCTCGGACTCGTAGGTGCCTGAGGAATCGGCCACGAGCCTGGTCCCGCCGACACCGGTCACATTGGGATCGCTGGCCGGGGTGCTGGCGGACTTGAAGAAGTCGCTGCCGTCGCACGTCGGCTGGGCCGATCCCTGGTCGCCGGAGGAGGCCAGGAGGGTGATGCCCTTCGCCGTCGCCTGCTGGAAGAGAGAGTGCTGCGCGTCGAGCACCGCGGAATCCATGCAGATCTCACCCTCGCCGAAGCTCTGCGAGATGACGTCGCCCAGGTTGTTGTCGACGGCGTACTTCGTGGCCGACAGGATGTCCTGATCCTGATTCGACTTCGCGAGCACGAGGTCGATCGTCGCGCCGGGGGCGATCGCGTGCGCCCACTCGACGTCCAGCGTGATCTCACCCGACCAGCCGACCTGGTTGTCGTCGTTCGGGTCGAACGGCGTCAGCCCGTCCGGTGCGATGATGTTGAGGTTTCCGGCCGGCAGCCCGAACTGGGAATCGAACAGGCTCAGGTCCTGCTGGATGGTGGGACTCTGGAACGCGTCGACGATGACGATCGTCCGCCCGGTCCCGTCAACGTCGAGCTGGTCGAAGCCATACGCCTTGCGCATCTGCCTCGGGCTGTAGCAGCCGGCGTTGTCCTGGCAGCTGAAGTGCGGCTCTGCATCGACCCCGTTGACGAGGCCAAGGGCCTTCGCGTGCGGCGAGGCCCCGACGGCAGGCGTCATCGCGTGAGTCGCCGCCCGTCCCGTACTGGACCCGGCGCTGACCGCCAAGGCGATCGCGGACGCGATGACGATTGCGACGCACGAGATCCGCACGCCCCGTTTCGGCAGTTTCATCCATTTCCCCCTTCTCGATGTGACTTGCGACCCGCTCCCGCGGCATCGTCGAACAGCGACGCGTCCGCGGAGTCCTCGAAGCGGGAGGATCATAGGCTTACGATGGACGAGAGGTCAAGGGCCGGCCGACCCCCGTGACAGAGGAGCGTAGGGTTGCCCGCGTGAAGCACGTGCTGATCCTCGGAGCGGGTTTCGGCGGGTTGGAGCTGGCCGGCCGACTCTCCGACTCGGTCGCCGACGAGGTCCGCGTCACTCTGATCGACCAGAACGACGGCTTCACATTCGGCTTCTCGAAGCTCGACATCGTGTTCGGCGGCTCCGACGCGTCCGCGGTCCAGCTGCAGTACCGCGACCTCGCAAAGCCGGGAGTGGAGTTCCGGCAGGAACGCGTCACCGCGATCGGCCCGGCGGCCCGGCACGTGACGACCGACCGGGGCTCGTACGACGCGGACGTCCTCGTCGTGGCGCTCGGCGCCGAGTACGACCTCGAGGCGACGCCGGGCTTCGCGGAGGGCGGCCTCGAGTACTACTCGATCGCCGGCGCCGAGAGGATGCGCGACGCCTTGCCCGAGTTCAGCGGCGGGACGATCCTGATCGGCGTCCTCGCCCAGCCGTACAAGTGCCCGCCCGCGCCGTTCGAGGGCGCCTTCCTTCTGCACGACCAGCTCGTCGAGCGGGGGATCCGGGAGCAGACCGAGATCCGGATCGTCGCGCCGATGTCGGCGCCGGTGCCCGTGACGCCCGAGGTCTCGCAGCGTTTCCTCGACGAGCTCGCCGCGCGCGGGATCGAGTACACGGCGCAACAGACGGTCGTCGAGCTCGATCCGGCCGCGAAGGAGGCCGTGCTCGAGACCGGCGAGCGGCTTCCGTACGACCTCTTCGTCGGGATCCCTATCCACCGTGTGCCGGCGGTGGTGAGGAAGTCGGGCCTCGCCGACGGCGGCTGGGTCACGGTGGATCGCGACAACCTGATGACGCCGTTCCCGGACGTGTACGCCGTCGGCGACGTCGTCGACCTCCCGATGGCGAAAGCGGGCGTGTTCGCGGAGAACGCGGCCGGCGTCGTCGCGGACGACATCATCGCGCGGATCCACGGCCAGACCGTGGGACGGCGTTACGAGGGCGAGGGCAACTGCTACATCGAGTTCGGCAGCGGCCGGGTCGCCAAGGTGCAGGCGAACTTCCTCGGCGGACCGTCTCCGCGGGCCACGGTCGTCGGCCCGTCCGCAGAGCTCGCAGCCGAGAAGGCAGCGTTCGCCCCGGCGCGGCGGGCGCGCTGGTTCGGCGACGCATCCGCGTAATCATTCGACCGTGAGCACGCTTCCTGCGGGAACGGTCACGTTCCTCTTCACCGACATCGAGGGGTCGACACGGCTGCTGCACGAGCTCGGTCCGGCGCGCTACGCAGAGGCGCTCGCCGAGCACCGGCGGATCGTGCGCGAGGCTGCGGCGGTGCACGGCGGCGTCGAGGTCGACACCCAGGGCGACGCGTTCTTCATCGCGTTCCCGACACCCGGCGGGGCGGCGGCAGCAGCGCAGGCGGCCCGCGACGGGCTCGCCGGCGGGACGATTCGCGTGCGGATGGGGCTGCATACCGGGGCTCCGACCCTGACCGGAGAGGGCTACGTCGGCGAGGACGTCCACCGCGGAGCGCGCATCGCCGCGCTCGCGCACGGCGACCAGATCCTCGTCTCACCCGCCACGGCGGCGCTCCTCGAGGCGGAGCCGCTCCGCGACCTCGGCCGGCACCGGCTCAAGGACTTCGACGGCGCGATCCCCATCTACCAGCTGGGCGAGCGCGAGTTCCCGCCGCTGCGGACGCCGGGGAGCGTCGAGCTCCCGGCTCCGGCGACGCCCTTCCTCGGTCGCGAGCACGAGCTGTTCGACGCGATCTCGCTGGTCTATGAGCGCGATCCGCGGGTGCTCACCATCGTCGGCCCCGGGGGAACAGGCAAGACGCGCTTCTCGATCGAGCTCGCGCGCCTGCTCGGGGACGACGCCGACGGCGGAACCGTCTTCGTCCCGCTCGCCCCGCTGCGGGACGCGGAGTTCGTCCTGCCGGCGGTCGCCGATCGCCTCGGCGCCTCGACGCCGGATCCCGCGGCGATCGCGGCCCGCATCGGCGAGCGCCGGACCCATGTCGTATGCGACAACCTCGAGCATCTGCTGCCCGATGCGGCCCGTCCCCTGGCCGAGCTCGTCGCCGCCGTGCCGGCAATGCGACTGTTCGCGACGAGCCGCGAGGCGCTCCGGATCCAGGGTGAGGCCGAGCTCGACCTGCCGCCGCTCGTCCGCGACGAGGCGGTGACGCTCTTCTGCGAGCGAGCCCAGGCCGTGCGCCCGGACGTGACCCGCACCGACGCCGTTGTCCAGCTGTGCGACCGCCTCGACGGGCTGCCGCTCGCGCTCGAGCTCGCCGCCGCCCGGACGAAGCTGCTCGCGCCGGAGGCTCTCCTCGATCGCCTCTCCGACCGGCTCGATGCCCTCAAGGGAACGCGCGACGCCGAGGAGCGCCACATGACGCTCAGGGCGACGATCGCCTGGTCGTACGACCTCCTCGACGCCGGCGAGCAGATGCTGTTCGCGAGCCTCGGCGTCTTCCGCGGCGGCTGCACGCTCGAGACGGCGGAGCTCGTGTGCGACGCGGATCTCGACACGCTGGCCTCCCTGCTCGACAAGAGCCTCCTTCGCCGCCGCACCGGCCGGCTCGGCGAGGAGCGCTACTGGATGCTGGAGACGATTCGAGAGTTCGCGCTCGAGCGGCTCCGTGAATCAGGGCGCGAGGACGAGCTGCGCCGGCGCCATGCCGAGCGGATGCTCGAGATCGCGCTAAGCGCGCACTCGGGAGACGAGGAAAGCGTCGAGGCGGACCCCGGCCGGGCTCTCGCAGAACGCGAGGACCTGCGGGCGGCACTCGACTGGGCGGAGGAGCACGACGCGAGCCTGGGTCTCGAGCTCGCAGTCGAGCTGCAGACCCTGTGGAACACCGCGGGCCCGAAAGAAGGCTTCGAGCGGATCGAGCGTCTCCTCGACCGCGCGGGAGACATCCCTCCGAAACTTCGTGCCCGCGCGCTGCGCGGGCTGGGAGGCACCGCCGACCTCGCGGGCCGGGACGAGGTGGCCGAGCAGCTGACCCAGGAAAGCCTCGAGCTCTACCGGCAGCTCGGCGACGACCGAGGCGTGGCGATCGCCGAGCAGATGCTCGCGGTCTCGGCCTGGCGCCGGCAGGACTGGAATCGCATGCGGGAGCTGACCGAACACTCCCTCGCGCTCTCCGAGGGCAGGTTCGGCTTCATCGAGACGACGAACTACTGGCTGCTGGGGCAGCTCGCGCTCAACGACGGAGACCTCGACCGGGCCGTCGAGCTCACCCGACGAGGCACCGAGATGTCACGTGCGGTGGGCTGGGCCTGGTGGGAGTCGGGTCAGCGGCACGAGCTCCTCATGCTCTCCCTGCGCCGCGGCGACCTCGACGAGGCGGAACGGGAAGGGCTGGTCGCGCTCGAGATGGAACGCGCGCAGGAGAACCGTCTGTGGGCGCTGTACACGCTGGCCGGACTTGCACAGGTCGCACTCTGCCGCGGGGACCTCGAGCGGGCGGGCCTCCTCTGGGGCGCGGCCGAGAAGGAGGCCGAGAGCCTGCCGCGTTGGCCCGACGAGCGCGCCCGCCGCATCGGTGACCTTGCCGAGGAAGAACGAGAGCCGGTCCTCGCCGCCCGCGAGCGCGGGCGAGCGCTCGACCTCTGGGACGCGGTCGAGCTCGCGCTCGGCGACTCGCGTTAGGGATTCGAGTCGCCGGGAACGGGGCGGTCATGATTCTTCTCCTGGTTCTCCTGGCCGCGCTCGTCGTCCTGGGGATCGTGCTGGCGGTGACGGTGATCAAGTGGCTGTTCATCCTGGCCGTGGTCGCCGCGCTCATCTGGCTGATCGCCTTTTTCACGCGCGGCATCTCGCGACGCGTCTAGCCCCCACCAGGGCGAGCTGCCACGGAGCTTGCGCTCGGCGTAGCCTCAGAGTCGGCCCTACTTCACCTTGGCGAAGCGATGCACCGCGTGGAGCAGCTCCTCCGCCTTCGCCTGAGCCTCGGCTTCGTCCCCAGATGCGAGCGCCCCGGCGACGCAGTGACGGACGTGGTCGTCGAGAATGCGGAAGCCGAGGCTCTCGAGCGCGGTGGAGATGGCGCCGATCTGGGTGAGGATGTCGATGCAGTAGCGATCCTCGGCAACCATCTTCTCTACCCCCCGCACCTGACCCTCGATCCGGTGCAGCCGCTTGACCAGCGCCTCCTTCTCGGCGTGGTACCCGTGATGGCCGACGCTGTGATCGCTTGCAGTCGTGCTCATGCGGCTCCTTGTCGGACGCTGCGGAAGCGGCGCAGCCGCAGGCTGTTGGTGACGACGAAGATGCTCGACGCGGCCATCGCGGCGGCCGCGATCATCGGATTGAGCAGACCGGCAACGGCAAGGGGAATGGCCGCGACGTTGTAGGCGAAAGCCCAGAAGAAGTTGCCCTTGATCGTGGCGAGCGTCCGACGGGCGAGGCGGATCGCATCGGTGGCCGCGCGGAGGTCGCCGGAGACGAGCGTCAGGTCGGATGCTTCGATCGCAACGTCGGTGCCGGTGCCGATTGCCAGGCCGAGGTCGGCGGTCGCGAGCGCAGGCGCGTCGTTGACGCCGTCGCCGACCATCGCCACCGTTTCGCCCTTCTGCTGGAGCCGCTCTACTTCGGCGGCCTTGCCGCCCGGGAGCACTTCGGCACGCACCTCCTCGATCCCGACCTCGGCGGCTATCGCGCGGGCGACGCGCACGTTGTCGCCGGTCAAAAGCACGGGCGCGAGACCAAGCTGCTTCAGCTCGGCCACCGCCTCTCTCGAGGACGGCTTGAGCGTGTCGGCGAGTGCGAGCAAGCCGTGCGGCTCTCCGTCCCAGGCAACGGCGACGACCGTTTGCCCATCCGCCTCGGCATGCTCCTGCCAGCGCCTGGCCTCGTCCGGAAGCTCGACCTTCCGGTCGGCCAGGAGCGAAGGGCGCCCCACGAGCACAGCGTGACCCTCGACGAGCGCCTCGATCCCGAGTCCGGCGTGGCTGCGGAAGTCGGCAACCGTGGGCATGTCCTCGGCCGCGGCGGAGATCGCCTGAGCAAGCGGATGCTCGGAGGCGGACTCGGCTGCCCCGGCGATGCGTAACAACTCGTCGCGGCTCGTCTCGATCGGGAACGCGCCGACGAGACGAATCCGGCCTTCGGTGATCGTGCCGGTCTTGTCGAGCACGATCGTCGAGACTCGCCGGGTCTGCTCCAACACCTCAGGCCCCTTGATCACGATGCCGAGCTGCGCTCCGCGGCCGGTTCCGACCATGAGCGCCGTCGGGGTAGCGAGCCCCATTGCACAGGGACAGGCGATGATCAACACGGCGACCGCGGCCGTGAACGCTGCTCCGGCGGAGGCGCCGGCAATGAGCCAGGCCGCAAGCGTTGCCAGCGCGATGAGGATGACGAGCGGGACGAAGATCTCCGAGATGCGGTCGGCAAGTCGTTGCACGGAGGCCTTCCCGGCCTGTGCTTGCTCGACCAGGCGGGCGATCTGCGCGAGCGCGGTGTCACTTCCAACCTTCGCGGCACGGACAACGAGCCGGCCAGAGGCGTTGATCGTTGCTCCGGCGACCTCGGAGCCCGGCCCCACCTCAACGGGTACCGGCTCGCCCGTCAGCATCGACTGGTCGACGGCCGAGGATCCTTCGACGACGACGCCGTCGGTGGCGAGCTTCTCGCCGGGTCGGACGACGAAGAGGTCGCCGACCGCGAGCTGCTCGACCGGCACGGAAACCTCCTTGCCGTCGCGCAGAAGGCGTGCTTCCTTCGCGCCGAGCTCCAGCAATGCTCTGATCGCGGCGCCGGAGCGGCGCTTGGCACGCGCTTCGAAGTACCGGCCGAGCAGGATCAGGGCGGTGATCACCGCGGCCGCCTCGAAGTAGACGTCCTCGTCGATCCCGGCCACCAGGACGACCGACGACCACGTCCAGGCGGCAAGCGTGCCGAGCGAGACGAGCGTGTCCATCGTCGCCGCCCCGTGCCGTGCATTCAGCAGTGCCGCTCGGTGGAACTGCGCGCCCGACCAGAAGACGACCGGCGTGGCCAGCCCCAACGAGAGCCACTGCCAGCCGGTGAACTGAAGCGGCGGGATCATCGCCAACAGCAGGAGCGGCAGCGACAGGACGAGGGCGACGAGCAACTGGAGCGGCTTCGTATCGTGCTCATGTGCCGCGCCCTCCCCGGCTTGCTCGTCGCGCGGGTGCGCGTGATAGCCGATCCGCTCTACCGCAGCGCTCAGCTGACCGGGCGCGACGAGGGCCGGGTCGAAGCTGACCGAAGCCGTCTCCGTCGCGAA
>JAICLM010000030.1 GCA_025927435.1 Thermoleophilia bacterium
CGCGCGCTGCGCGGGCCGCTGCCGATGTGCGAGGCGGCGGTGCAGTCGACGTTCTCCCAGCGCGAGAGCGAGCTCGGCTGCGTCAATCCGGAGTTCGGCGAGCTGCCGGCAGGCTCGCCGACGTTCCGCGTGTTCGCTCGCGTCGCGGACTTCTAGTCCGCTCCCGCAGCCGCTGCAGGATCAGGACGCCGAAGGCCGGGCCGGCCGCGGTGAAGAGGAACGCGAGCCGCCAGCTGTGCTCGGCGACCGCGGCGATCGCCGGCGGGGCACCTGCGACGACCACGCCGAGCAGCGTCTGCTGGAACCCGAGCGCCGCGCCCGTGCGGGCCGAGCCTGCCGCCTCTGCGGCGGCGGCGTAGGCGAGCCCGTTCCACGACATGCTCAGCACGCCCGCGACGACGAAGAGCGGGATCAGGAGACCGAGCGGGGCATCGATCGCCGCCGCCACGCCGGCGGTGCCGATCGCGAGGGCGACGCCGATCGTCCGCAGTGGCCCGAGGCGGCTGCCGAGGCGATCGGAGATCGTCCCCGAGCCGATACGGGCGGCGACCGCGAGCACGTAGATCGCCGCGAGGACCGCTCCAGCGGCTTCCTTCGACACGTCGCGGTGCTCGTGGAGAAAGAGGACGACGAAGCCGATGATCCCGATCTGGGCCAGGAGGAACAGCCCGGTGCCCGCGCCGAGGAGCCACATGAAGCGGTCGCGGAGCGGCTGCGTGACGTCGCCCAGCTCCGGCTCGCTGCCCGCGCCGCCGCGGACGAAGACGGCGGCCACGATCGCGCCGGCCAGACACGCGGCGCCGAGGAAGACGAACGCTGCGCTGGTCCCGCCGGCGGAGCCGAGCACGGGGAGGGCGGCGGCTCCAATCGCGCCTCCGATCGGGATAGCCGTTTGCCTGATCCCGAGCGCGAGCCCGAGCTCGGTCGAGGGGAACCAGGCCATGATCGCGCGGCCGCTCGCGGCGTTGACGCTCGCTCCCAGCGCTCCGACGCCGATGAGCGTGATGGTGACGGTGGCGAAGCCGTCCGTCGTGGCGGCGACGACGAGGAGCGCGGCAGCGCCGGCGAGCCCCGTCGCAATCACCCACCGCTCGTCCACACGATCCGCCACGAGGCCCCAGGGCAGGAGCGTGAAGAGCATCCCCATCCCCACCGCGGCGAGCACGACACCGGTCTGGGTCAGCGTCAGCCCGTAGCCGGACTTCAGGGCCGGACTGAGCGCCGGCAACCCCACTGACGTCGCGGAGAAGGTCGCCTGCGCGAGCGTCCCCGCCGCGAGCACGACCCAGCGATACTGCTCAGCCGACACGCCTCGAACGTACATGGCTCGGTATCAGTTACCGAGACGTGTCCGAAGGGGGCGGACTCCAGTCGTCGTGCGGCAAAGCGGTAACGAACACGGCCCGACTGACCATGTCTCGGTATCAGATACCAAGACGTGGCCCGAAGGGTCAGGTGCGCCAGCGCGCGCGGAGGTTTTTCGTCTTCTGGATCTCGGCCGCGTCCGGGCCGCGGTTTTCGGGGCCGGCGGTCTCGAGCACCGCCGGCAGGCCCTGCAGCCGCGGGTTGGAGAGGAACACGCCGAGCTTCTCGCCGAGCTCGCCCTCGAGAATGTTCGCGTGCCGGTCGCGATTCGAGCCGAACGGGGCCGCAGCGTCGTTCACGTGCAGCGCGCGCAGGCGGTCGAGACCGATCGCGGAGTCGACCTCGTCGAGACAGGCGTCGAGTGCAGCCGGGTCGGTCACGTCCACGCCGGACACCCAGAGGTGGCAGGAATCGAGGCAGATGCCGAGGCGTGGGTGCGCTCCGAGCCGGTCGTAGATCGTGGCGAGCTCCTCGACGGAGCGTCCGATCGTGCCGCCTGCTCCGGCCGAGTTCTCCATCAGGAGCCATGTCTCGTCGGAGCAGAGCTCGAGCACCACCTCTAGCGCGGGCAGCACGCGCTCGAGCCCTGCCTCGAAGCCGCTGCCGAGATGCGAGCCGATATGGAAGACGACGCCGTCGGCGCCGATTCCGCAGGCGACCTCCATCGTGTTACCGATCGCCAGCACCGACCTCTCGTACAGGGCGTCGTCGGGCGATGCGAGATTGCAGAGATACAGAGCGTGGCAGAGGACGCCTCCGATCGCGGCCTCGGCCCGCTTCTCCCGGAAGCGCTCGAAGCTCGCCGGATCGTGGTTCGTGGGTCGCCACGTCCGCGGGCTCTGCGTGAAGACCTGCACCGAGTCGGCGCCCAGGTCGACGGCGCGGTCGACGGCCTTGTCGATCCCGCCCGCGGAGGAGATGTGCGCCCCGATCTGCATCAGCGCAGCCAGGCCTCCAGTCGGGCCGCCTCGTCCGCAACCTCCGCCTTCTGCGTGCGGGTCAGCGGCACCAGTAGCTCCACCCGGGCCGCGCCGCTCCACGTTCCCGCGACCACGCCGTCGACGAGGACCGTCGCCGCGACGTCGCCGTTCTTTCCGATCACGCCCCTGCGCAGCTCGTCGGAGATTGTCCGGCGGCGGTCGGCGAACGAGAGCAGCACGTTGTCCCACTTCGGCAGGAAGCGGATCGGGGCCGGAGTGTCCGCAGGCGGCAGCGGCGCACGCGGGACGTCGTACAGTGTCTTGCCGTCCTCGTTCCGGTAGGTCGGAAGCCCGTCGAGGGCGTGCTCGAAGTCCCGGACGCGCAGGCCGGACCACGCGGCGACGTCGGCCTTCGTCGCAGGCCCGAACCCGCGCAGGTAACGGTGCACGAGCTCGGTGACGGCAGCCGCGGCGTCGACGACCACCGGCTCGCCGTACGCCTCGTACGTCGCCGAGGGCCGCGTCGTCCAGGCCGCAGTCTCCCGGGCGTGCAGCAGGTGCCCATGCCGGCGCACTGCGTACACCGTCCTGCGGCAGTCTCTCTCGGAGAGATCCGGATGCGCGGCCCGCAGGTGCGCAAGGATCTCCGTGTAGTCGATCCTGCCGTTGTTCAACAGCGCGCGGACGTCGCCGATCGATGCGCTCGCGCGCTCGAGGTGCAGCGGCCCGAACCACGTGTTCATTTCCCGGAACGCCGCGTAGAAGACCGGATAGTCGCGCGCGGTGATCAGATGCAGTGTCCCGCGCATCACCGTCGGCTTGAGCACCTCGCCGCGTCGCAGCAGACGCTCGAGGGTTTCCCGACGGAAGCCCTCGACGCGCGTCCAGAGCCCGATGTACGGCGACGGCGGCCACTGCGCCTGCATGCCTACGAGCCGTTCGATGGCCCGCGCGACGGGCAGGCGGCCTCGCTCGAGCAGCAACTGGCGCGCGAGCGTGGCGCGATTGAGTTCCCGCAGCGTCAGCGTCCGCCCCCGCACCCGGCCTACGCTATCCGCATGGCCGTCCGCGTCCGTATGGCTCCGAGCCCGACCGGGCTCCTCCACATCGGCAACGTCCGCACCGCGCTCTTCAACTGGCTCTACGCGCGCCACGAGGGCGGGGAGTTCCGGCTCCGGATCGAGAACACGGACACCTCGCGCGAGGTCGCGGAGGCGGTCGATCAGATCCAGGAGTCCCTGCGCTGGCTGGGCCTCGACTGGGACGGGCCGCACACCTTCCAGCTCGACCGGATGGATGACTGCCGGCAGGTCGCCGACGGGCTCGTCGCCGACGGCAAGGCCTACGAGGACGAGGGCGCGATCCGGTTCCGGATGCCGGACGAGGGCTCGACCGGCTGGGACGACGTCGTGCGAGGACGCGTCGAGATTCCGAACGAGACGATCGAGGACCTCGTGCTCGTCCGGTCCGACGGCAGGCCGACCTACAACTTCGCGTCGCCGATGGAGGACGTATGGGACGGGATCACGCACGTCATCCGCGGCGAGGATCACATCTCGAACACGCCGAAGCAGATCAACATCATCCGGGCGATCGGCGCCGAGGTTCCCGTCTACGCGCACGTGCCGAACGTGAGCGGCGCCGACGGGAAGAAGCTCTCGAAGCGCCACGGCGCGGTCACCGTCGACGAGTTCCGCAAGGACGGCTACCTTCCCGAAGCGCTGCTGAACTTCCTCGCGTTGCTCGGCTGGGCACCCGACGGCGAGACGACCATCATGTCCCGCGACGAGCTGGTCGAGCGCTTCCTGCTCGAGCGGGTCAGCCCGAGCCCGGCGCAGTTCGACTACGCGAAGCTCGACTGGATGAACGGCATCTACTTGCGCGAGCTCTCGCTACAGGAGTTCGCCCACCGCCTCGTCCTCTGGCTGGGGGAGAACGGCTACGAGTGGGACGCCGAGCTCGTGTCGCGCGCGGCGCCGCTCGTGCAGGAAAAGATCGCGCGGTTGGCGGAGTTCCCCGGCTTCGCGGGGTTCCTCTTCGGCGACGTGGAGCCGGACCCGGCCGAGCTCGACGGCGGCGCGCCGATGCTCGAGTCGGCATACACGGCGCTAGCCTCGCTCGAGCCGTTCGACGCAGCCGCGATCGAGTTGGTGCTGCGACAGGCGGCGGAAGTGCTCAACCTGAAGCCGCGGCAGGCGTTCCAGCCGGTTCGCGTGGCGGTGACGGGTTCGAAGGTCTCCCCGGGCCTGTTCGAGAGCATCGAGCTGCTCGGGCGCGAGAAGACGCTCAGCCGCCTGCAGGCGGCGGCCGCCGCCGTGGCGTGAGCGCGGTCGGCGGCAGCGGCTTCGGCGGAGCGAGGGGATCGAGCGCGCGCTGGAACGCGAGCCACGCCTCGCGCCGGAAGCGTTGACGGGGGCGGGGCAGGTCGGCGGGATCGACGCTGTGGACGCCGCGCCGCCCGCCGCGCTCGGGCTGCGGGAAGTCCCTTGTCATTTCTAAGGGGTAAACGGGCCTGCGTGGACCCCGGGTACGGACCGAGTCCGCACCGATAGACTCGCGCGCATGGGGGATACCGGGGGGCATGCGGCGCCTGCTCGGATCTTGGTCGTCGACGACGAGCCCTCGATCCGGCTTCTGTGCAGGGTCAATCTCGAGCTCGACGGACACGAGGTCCTCGAGGCGGAGTCGCTCGCGACCACACGAACGGCTCTGGCCGAGGAGGACGTCGACCTCGTCGTCCTCGACGTGCACCTCCGCGGCGAGCGCAGCGACCCGCTCGTGGCCGAGTGCCATGCGCGGCGGCCTCCGATCCCGGTCGTGCTCGTTACGGGCTCGGTGGACGTCACGGACGCGGGCCTGACCGAGGCCGACGCGGTTCTGCCGAAGCCGTTCGAGCTGCAGCAACTACTCTCGACGGTGCGCGCTCTCGCGCGCGCCGACCGATGAGCACAGCCGCCGTTCGCAGCCCCCACGGGTACGAGGACGCCTACGAGGCGTACTACGCCGAGGCCGCGGAGGAGGTCCGCGCCGTGCGCGTGGGGGAGAAGGAGACGTCGGATCAGGCGGCGATCGTTGCGCGCCACGCCGACCTCTTCACGCAGGAGCAGCTCGACGCGCTCCGCGCGGCCGAGGCGATCGCTCCCGAAGGAGACGAGCGCGAGCGGCTCTACCGGCTGCGCAGGACGTGCGAGGCCGGCATCGTCGACGCCGAGCTGGCCGCGCGGGAGGACGAGCTCGAGAACGCGCTGCTCGCCGCACGGCTGACCTTCGACGGCGAGGAGCTGCCTCTGCGGGCCGCGGAGGCGAAGCTCGCCGTCCTGCCCGACCACGCGAGGCGCGAGGAGCTCGGCGAGCTGGCACAGGAGCTCTCCTCGAGCTTCAACGACGGTCGCCGCGAGCTGCTCATCGCGCGTGACCGGCTCGAGGCCGAGCTTTCGGGCGAGCGCGACGCGGTCTCCCGCAACGAGGCCGAGAAGCAGATCTCGCTGCGCGAGCTCGAGGACGTGCTGCGCCGCGCCGCGGATGCCGCCGCCGGCGCCTATGAGCGGCTGCGCGAGCGCTGGTTCGAGCGGCTGCTCGGCCCGGAGCGCACCGATGCGCCCACGAGTGCCCACGTCCGCTGGCTTCGCCGTCTCTCGCCACTCGAGTCGACGTACCCCAGGGAGCGCTCGGTCGACGTGTGCGTCGAGACGGTTCGCGCCCTCGGCTTCGACCTCCACGCGATCCCGAACATCCGCCTCGATCTCGAGGACCGGCCGCAGAAGGATCCACGCGCCTGCGTGATCGCAGCCGACCCGCCCGAGGTCGTCCACCTGATCACGCGTGCGCAGGGCGGCCTCTCCGACTACGAGGCGTTCCTCCACGAGGCGGGCCATGCGCTCCACTACGCGAGCTGCGATCCGCGCCTGCCGTGGACGTTCCGGGCGATCTCACGCGACCACGCCGTGACCGAGATCTACTCCTACATCCTCGACTCGATCGCAGGAGAGCCCGCTTGGCACGCGACCTACTTCGGTCTCTCGGACGCGCAGGCAGCCGAGCACGCGCAGGCAGCGGCCTTTCTCGACGCGCTCCTGTACCGGCGCTACGCGGCCAAGCTCCGCTACGAGCTCGGCTTCTGGAGCGCGTTCGCGGAGGAGCAGGGGAGCTCGCCGCGCGACTACGCCACGCTGCTCACCGAGGCGACGGGGCTCCGGTACGACGAACGGGGCCACCTCGCCGACATGGACCCGGGCTTCTACTCCGCCGACTACCTGCGCGCGTGGGTTCGCTCGGCTCAGCTGCGCGCGTACCTGCGCCGCGAGGTTGGCGAGGACTGGTGGCGGAGCACCGCGACGGGCGAGATCCTGCGCGGGCTGTTCGCCGAGGGTACGCGGCCCTCGACCGAGGACATCGCCGGGCGCCTGGGCTTCGACCCGCTCGATACCGGCCCGCTCGTCGCCGAGCTGACCGCGGCCTAGCCGCGGATCACGCCGGTCACGAGCGGCAGGAGCACCTGCTTGTTCCGAGGGCGTTGCATGTCGGCGCGCACGAGCTCATCGAGCTCCATCGCGACGAGCAGGATGATCGCGGCGATGTAGAAGAAGGTCGCGAGGAAGATGAACACCTCGAGGCTCCCGACCGGGGTGCGGAAGTTGGCGACCGACCGGACGTAGGCGCCGAAGATCAGCGCCTCGCCGATCCAGCCGACCACCACGAGGATGGTGCCGAAGCTCGCCCAGCGCACCCGTCGGTGCTTGGCCGGCGCCCAGCGGACGATGAGCTCGAACGCGAACGCGATGAGCGCCACGGCGACGGGCCAGCGGAGGATCCAGATGGCGGTTCCCCAGCCTCCCGTGACGTGTCCGGCCCAGACGATCGTGATCGCCCCGAGCACGGCCGCGAGGAAGAGGATCGCGAGGCCGAACGAGATCGGGAAGCGAACCCAGAACGGCCGCGGCTCCGGCGTCTCGTAGATCTCGTCGAGCGCGCCGATCCCGGCACGGATGATCCCCGATACCTCCCAGACCGCCAGCGCCGACGCGAGTGCGAGCAGCCCCGCGGTCGAGGACGAGAAGACGCGGTTCACGGTCTGGTCGATGCCGTCGAAGACGTGGGGGAGGACCTTCGGCTCGATCGCTGGGCCGATGGTCTTGCGCCAGAGTTGTTCCTGGTTCGAGGCGCCGAGGATGCCGAGCGCGAACAGCGTGCAGGCGACTGCCGCGATCAGCATCCGCAGCGCGATCGCGCTCGCGTACGTCAGCAGGCTGTGGCGGTCGAACAGGTCGACCCACAACCGAACGATCTGCTTGAAGCTGCGCCAGCGACGCTCCACGGCGCGTGCAGCGTTCCCGAGCCTGGCAACTCGAAAACGGTGGGCCGGCTACTAGTGGAGGCTGCCGAGGCCCTGCTGGGCGAGCTCGGTGGCGTCGAACACCTGGTTGCTGGGCGGCGCCGCGATGTCGATGTGCGCGCCGTAGTCGTAGAGGTCCATCGCCAGCGCCGTATGCACCGGAGCACCACCGTGCGGGAGGTCGAAGGAGACCCGGACGCGGCGCACGAGGCCGTCGTTGCCGATCCAGACGTCCTCGGGAACCTTCGGCATCCGCGCGGCGACGGCCGCCAGCAGCGGGCTTCCCAGCTCTTTCAAGCGGGCGCGCGTGTCGACGACGACCCGGTAGTGCGCCGTCGCCGCCCCGTTGACCGTGTCCGAGCCGACCTTGTGGATCTTGGCTCCCTCGGTCGCGAGCAGCGAGAGGAGGTCGCCGGGCTGCAGCTGGCCTCCGGAGAGAAGCTTGGACAAATCCACGCCTGCCGATTTCCCCATCTTCGAGAGATCGAGCTTGAGCCACTGTTGCCCGCCCGGCAGCCGTGACGAGAGGAGGGAGCCGAGCCGCACGTAGACGACGTAGTCGCCGTCCTCCTCGAGGGTGATCGCCCGCAGCGAGCCGCGCGCGAGTTGCGAGATCGCGCCGCTCGGCATGCCGGCCGGCCCGAGGAGGGAGCCGAGCCTGAAGCGCAGGTCCGAGCTCGCGCCGTCGATCGCCCCCGTGCCGCGCATGCGGAACGTCTTGCCCTGCGGGCCGCTGACTGCGATCGAGAGGCGGACCCGCGCGGCGCCAGCGCTCTGCGACTTCGTCGCGGCTGCGGCGACCGGGTCGAGCGACAGCGCGCTGCTCGTGCTGCCGCCGCCGCAACCGGCGGCGACGACCGCGGCGGCGACGGCTGCGAACGCGGCGGCGACGGCTGCTCTGCGGCCCCGGAGCATGGCCTCAGTGTAGTCCGGTCCCGGGACTCCGCAGGGGTGATTTCCTCGGGCCGGAGGGTGGGGGCGGCCGCTATGGCCGTGGCAGCCGCCCCCGGCGAGGAGCGGGACGGCCGCCAGGAGGACTTGGGTGCCGCCCCTTTGTCGGTGCTACCTCTATTACTCGCGGCGTCGGGATCCGGATCTTCCGGACGCGCAAACCGTTTGTAAGAGGTTGCTAAGTCGCTCCACGATGAAGCGAACCAGTTGGCCGGGTCGAACGTCTTAGTGTTCGAGGGGCGGGCCCCGGAGAAGGGGGCCGCGACCGAGGCCCGCCCCGGTCGAGGTTACGCCAGCGGGACGACGTGTGCTAGTGCCCAGCTCGAGACGGCGAGCCGCTCCCGGAAGGCGAACCAGACGAGAGTGCCGAGCGCGTCGGCGACGAAGCGCCACGGCGCGTGGAGGCCGGCGGGCGAGCTCATCTGCGCCGTGGCGGCGCTGGGAGGTCCGGCATGCGGAGCCGCAGGTTGCCTCGCTCGCGGTCGAGGAACCAGAGCAGGACCGCGATGAAAGCGGCGAGGTCGAGCCCGATGCCGAGCACCCAGAACGTCCAGGCGGGGCGGATGATGGTGCCGACGAGCAGGGTGAAGTTCTGACCGAAGAAGCCGGTGAGGAACGTCAGGGGCAGGAAGAACGTCGCCACCCAGCCCAGCTGCTTCATGGTCAGGTTCATCTTGTTCCCGACGGTCGACTGGTACAGGTCGGTGGTGCCGGAGGCGAGGTCGCGGTAGTCGTCGAGCTGTTCGGAGACGCGGATCAGGTGGTCGTAGACGTCGCGGAAGTAGCGCTCGTGCTCCGGGGTCATGCCCGGCAGCTCGTACCGGCCGCTGAGGAGCGCACCGAACATGTCGCGCTGCGGATTGACGATCTTCCGCAGCTGCACGAGCTGCCGCTTCATCGTGATCGCCTGCTGCAGCGAGGCGGGTTGCGCGTCGGTGAGGATCGTGTCCTCGAGCTCGTCGAACTCGTCGTCGAGCTCTGACAGCTGCGGCAGGAAGCTGTCTACGAGCTCGTCGACGACGAGGTAGAGGATGCCGAGCCCTTCCTCGTACTTCCGTAGATGGCGGTGGGTCTGGTTGCGGAGCTCCCCGAAGACGGGGCACTCCCCCTTGTGGACGGTGATCAGCCACTTCTCCGAGTAGAAGCAATGCACCTCGATCGGCGCGAGTCCCGTGCGACGGCCGGGGTCGTCGACCGCCCCGAACACGACGAGGAGCGTGAAGTCGTCGTACTCCTCGATCTTCGGGCGCTGGCCGAACTTGCGCGAGTCCTCCAGCGCGAGCGGGTGCAGGTCGAAGGCCTCCTTCAACAGCGTGAAGTCGGCCTCGGTGGGATCGTCGATGTCGAGCCAGAGGAAGACGCCCTCACGGAGCCGCGATTTGACGCCATCAGGGTCGACGTCCGGCTCGACGGTTCCCCTGGCGTCGATCAGATGGCTGGCCAAGGCTCGCCCGAGCGTACTTCCATCGCCGGACGAACCGAACGAGGCCGGGTGTGCCTAGCTCCGGAGCTCCCAGCCGGCTGCGGCGAACGTGTGGCAGAGGTCGGTCCCGATGTCTCGGCCGAGGTCGTCCCAGACCACGGCGGTCAGGTGGCCTCGGGCCAGCGCGCAGACGCGGCCGAGATCGCCCGGACGGCCGCTGTCCGGCGCCAACAGGTGCGTACTTGCGCGATAGGCCCAGGCCTGTCCCTGAGCCGAGAGCGACTTCGCCTGCAAGCGGCAGAAGCGGATGGCGCCGAGGCCGGAGACGACGAGGTTCGCGTCGGCCTCGAACGGCGAGACCGCGCACCGCGTCGCCACCGGGCGAGCCTGCTGGCGCGCGGGCTGCGTCCCCGCGAGCTTGCGGCCGAGGACGAGTCCGCCGGCGGTCGCCGGCCCAGCTACGACCAGTGCGGCCAGCAGGAAGACGGTGACACGCCAGAGCCGCGTTCGTTGGCGGTAGCGCGGGGGAGCCGCCGAGGGAGCAACCGAACGAGCGCCGGGCGTCGTCCGCAGCGGGAGCAGCCGCCGTCGCGTCGGTCTGAGCAGGGTCGACTCGGGATCGACCGGCAACGCCGCCCGCAGCGCCTCCACGAACGCGCTCGCAGTCGGAAAGCGCCGGCCAGGCTGGTCGGCGAGCGCGCGGCCGAAGACCCTCGCGAGCGACCCCGCGAGTCCGGCGCCGTCGGCCGTCGGCAAGCGTCCGGTCAGAAGCTGATACGCGACGACCCCCAGCGCGTAGAGATCGCTCGCGGCGGTCGCGCCCCGGCCGTCGGCCTGCTCGGGCGCGAGATAGCCGGTCGTGCCGACGATCTCGCCCTGGGCGGTGAGCGTGGCCTCGCCGTCGCGCCGGTAGACCCCGAAGTCGGCGATGCTGAGCTCGTCGTCCGCGTCGAGGAGGAGGTTCGCGGGCTTGATGTCACGGTGGACGACCTTCGCCGCGTGCGCGTAGTCGAGCGCAGCCGCCGCCTGCTCGAGCCAGCGCAGAGCCAGGGGCCGCGGCGGGGGGCCGTGCTCCTGGAGTCGCTCGGCCAGGCTCCCGTTCGGCATGTACTCGAAGACCACGTACGGCCGCTGCTCCCACTCGCCCGCGTCGTACGCCGTGAGGATGTGCGGGTGCGTCCCGAGCTGGCCGGCGATCGCGGTCTCGCGCGCGAATCGCTCGCGCGCGACTGCGTCGGCAGCCAGGTCCGACGCGAGGATCTTGATCGCCACGTGGCGCGAGAGGAGGCGGTCCCACGCGAGGAAGACCGCGCCCATCCCCCCTCGACCGAGCAGCCGGACAGACTCGAACCGAGCCGGCAGCGATGGCCCCCTCAGACCGGTCTCGAGCTCCACGCGCGAAGGGTACGCCAATCGAGCCGAGTTTCACCCGCCGTGGGCGGTACGGAGACGGCGTTTTCCCCCAGCTCGGGGGAGCGTTCGCGTGCCAGAATTCCGTTGTGGGCCGGCTCGTCTGGAGCGTGAGGGAAGGGCAACTCGAAGCGCCGGAGATCTTCGGCGGCTATCGCTCGGCGAGCCCCGTCCTCGAGCCGAGGCTCGGCGACGTCCTGCACCTGCCCGACGGCTCGGGCCCCTGGCTCGTCGTCGACTGGGCCGTGGCCGATCGGGTCGACCCGTCCGGAAACGTGCTGGTCGTCGAGCGGTCGCCCTAGTACTGGCTGGTGCAGCTCTTCCGCGCGTAGTAGGTGACCGACCTGCTCCGCGACCACCGCACGTATCCGATCTCCCGCAGCCGGGACGACTTCTTGCGCTTGGCCCAGACCGCGATCGTGGCGGTCGCGGGCTTCCCGGAGCTGGCGAAGCCGAGCCGATACCGGACGAAGACACGGCGGGGGGCCCCGCAGTAGACCTCCGGCGACTGGTCGTAGCCGGCCTTCACGACGCCCGCCGAACTGAGCCCGCGACGGGTGAAACGGACGAATCTCTTCGTCCGGGCGCATCCCTTGTCGAGCGTGTAGTTCGACTTGTCTGTCTGCAGGCCGAGCAGGGTGTCGGTGCCGGGGGTGTCCGGGAAACCGGTGTCGATGAACGCTGCGGCATACCCGTATGCCGGGCGATAGGCGATCGCCTTCATCTGCAAGGCGCCCTCGAACGTGGCGCACGACACCGTGCCGGCGACGTACTTCAGAGTCGAATCCCCTCGTGCCCCCGGGGCGGTCGCGGTCCACGCGCTCGCCGCCGCGAGCACCGCAGTGACTGCGGCCACGATGACGATTCTGGCTCCGCGGCGGCGCTGCATCGGATCCGCATGGTTACACGAAGCGAGACTCCGCCGAAAGCGGCGCGCAGGCTTAAGATCGGCCCTCGGTGTTCAGGAAGACCGACGAAGAGAAGGCAGCCGACGAGGCCCAGAAGCGTGCCGAGGAAGAGGCCGAGCGCCGGGCTGCCGAGGCCGCCGAGCAGCAGCGCCAGGCGGAGGAGTTCGCCCGCTCACCGGTCGGCCTGGCCACCTCCGCCCGACAGCAGGGCCGTCAGCTCTTTCAGCTCCTGCTCCCGCTGGCGGAGCTGAATGGCGACAGCTCCTACTTCGGTTCCGCCGACAACCAGCTGAGCAGCCTCATGCAGAACGGCGTGCTCGACGAGATCGAAAAGATCGGGTGGCGGCTGGAGCATGCCGACGCGGTCTTCACCGAGACCGGCGCGACGAGCAGCAGCCGAGTTCTGGCCACCGGCGAGGGCACGGTGACCCGCGGCACCGTCTACGGCCTGTACATCTTCCGCGCGACTTGACGGTGGCGGACGCCTTCGGGCAGATGCTCCGCGACGGGAGGGGCCCCGAGATCATCGAGCGGGACGACGGGTTCCTCGACACGGCGAAGATCGCCTACTTCGCACCCGTGGCTCGGTGGCCCGCGGTGGAGCGTCGGGCGCTCCGCTGGGCACGCGGGAGGGTGCTCGACGCCGGCGTGGGCGCGGGGCGGGCGGCTCTGGAGCTGCAGCGGCGCGGTAGAAGCGTGGTCGGGATCGACGTCTCACCGGGCGCGGTCGAGGTGGCGCGTGCGCGTGGCGTCCGCGACGTGCGGTTGCTCGCGTTCGAAGACGTCGACGACTCGGTCGGCCGCTTCGACACGATCGTCATGTTCGGGAACAACTTCGGCCTCTTCGGCTCGCCGAGCAAGGCCAAGCGCCTGCTGCGGCGAATCCGCCCCCTGGCCGACAGAATCGTGGCAGCCTCGAACGACCCCTACGCGACCGAAGACCCGGTCCATCTCGCCTACCAGGAGCGGAACCGCAAGCGGGGCCGAGCGGCGGGCCAGCTCCGGCTGCGCGTTCGCTACCGCGACCTCATCGGGCCCTGGTTCGACTACCTGATCGTCTCACCGCACGAGATGGCGGCCATCCTCGAAGACACAGAGTGGCGGATCCGCCGGTTGCTCCAGCAGACCGGCAGCGGCTACTACGTCGCC
>JAICLM010000223.1 GCA_025927435.1 Thermoleophilia bacterium
CGGATCCTCATGGCGCTCGCGGCGGTCGCGGTGGCGACTGCGGTCGCGTTCGCATTTCACGACCGCATCCTCGAGTTGCTCGCGCGGCCCTTGCCGCCCGAGCATCGGCACCTGGCGGCGCTCGGCGTGACCGAGCCGTTCTCGGTGTCGATCGCCGTGAGCCTGTACGCGGGGCTCCTCTTCGCGCTACCGGTGATCCTCGGGCAGCTCTGGTCGTTCCTGGCTCCGGCGCTCGATCCTGCGGCCGAGCGCCGGACTCTTTCCCTCGCCCTCTTCGGTCTCGTGCTGGGGGCCGCGGGTCTCGCCTTCGGCTACGACGTCCTCCTGCCGCGCGCCGTGCACTTCCTCACCAACTACGACACGACGCATTTCAAGATCATGATCCGGGCCAGCAGCTACTACTCGTTCGTCGTCTCGGTGCTGCTCGGCGTCGTCTGCGTGTTCGAGACGCCGCTCGTGGTGCTCGCGGCCGTCAACCTCGGCATTCTCTCGTCGGCCGGGCTGCGCCGGAACCGGCGGAAGGGCTACTTCTTCGTCGCGGTGGCGGCACTCGCGCTGCCGGGGCCGGATCCCGTGACGACGCTGCTCGAGCTCCTGCCGATGTGGGCGCTGTTCGAGGGTTCGATCTGGCTCGCGGTGTACGCCGAGCGGCGGGCCGCGAGGCTGTCGGTCATGGGGGCGCAGGCATGACGCGCGCGGAGTGGACGCGGCTGGGCGGCTTCTCGTGCGGGGTGGTGCTCCTGCACGTCCTCGGCTTCGGGCTCTTCCTCTACTACCTGCCGCGCAACCCGGCGCTGACCGGCCTTGCCACGCTCGCCTACACGTTCGGGCTGCGGCATGCGTTCGACGCCGACCACATCGCGGCGATCGACAACACGACGCGGAAGCTCTCGCAGGACGGGAAGCGGCCGCTCGGCACGGGCTTCTTCTTCTCGCTGGGCCACTCGACCATCGTGTTCTCGCTCACGGCAGGGCTCGCGGTGGCCGCCGGGACGGTGCACTCGAAGATCCCGACCCTGCAGACCTACGGCTCGACGATCGGCGCCTCGGTCTCGGGGACGTTCCTCCTCCTGATCGGAGCGCTCAACCTGATCGTGCTGCTGGAGGTGGTGGGCGTCTTCCGGAGCATGAAGCGCGGGCACTACGACGAGGAGGGGCTCGAGCGTGCGCTGCTCAACCAGGGCCTCCTCAGCCGCTTCCTGCTCAAGCGGTTCGGCAGCCGGATCGACGCGAGCTGGAAGATGTACCCGCTCGGGGTGCTGTTCGGCCTCGGCTTCGACACCGCCACCGAGATCGGGTTGCTCGCGCTCGCCGCCGGCGTCGCGACCCACCACGTCCCGTTCCTCGCGGTGATCTCGCTGCCGCTGATCTTCGCCGCGGGGATGAGCCTCATGGACACGGCCGACGGAGCCTTCATGAGCCACGCCTACGGCTGGGCGTTCTCGAGCCCCGTGCGCAAGGTCTACTACAACATCAGCGTCACGAGTCTCTCCGTCGCCGTTGCCTGGCTCGTGGGGGCGATCGAGCTCCTGCAGGTGCTCGCCGCGAAGCTCGACCTCCACGGCGGCTTCTGGACAGTGCTCGCGGGCCTCGACCTCGGGCGGCTCGGCTACGTCGTCGTCGGGCTCTTCGCGGCGACCTGGCTCTGCTCGCTGACGCTCTGGAAGACGAGGCAGTACGAGCAGCGCTGGGGCTCGCTGCTAAAGCGAACCTAGGCGGAATGCGGCGCGAGTAGCAGGGGACGGCGCGGTTTCTGCCGGAAATCGAAGTCGCGCTCGAGGTCGCCCAGGATCCGTTCGTTCTCGCGGACGTCGGGACGGCGATCGGGTCGGCCGTCGGTCTCCGGGTCGATGCGCCGCCCGTGGAGGAAGTCGTCCTCGATGAACTTGAGGTACGCGTCGAAGCTCAACGTCTGGTGGTCGACGAAGCCCCTGCGCGCGTAGGGGCTGATCACGAGCCCCGGCACGCGCAGGCCGTAGCCGCTGCTGTCGACCACCGGCGGCTCGACGTGGTCGTAGAAACCGCCCCAGTCGTCCCACGCGACGAAGATCGCCGAGCTCTCCCAGTCCGGCCCTCTCATCACGGCGTTCACGAGCCTCGTCACCCAGGCCTGCCCCTGCAGGATCGGCGCGCCCGGATGGTCGCTGTCGGCCCAGTTCGGAGTGACCCACGACACGTTCGGCAGCGAGCCGTCCGCCGCCGCGGAGTAGAAGCCCGAGAGCGGCTCCCGGGCGGCGGCGCGCTCGTCGTCCTCGCGCACGTCGGTGAAGTCCGCGAGCGGGTTCCAGAAACGCGGGGTGGGCTGTCCCTTGAGCCGCGTGTAGCAGCGGATCGGGCCGGCCAGGCAGTCCGGGGCGGGGCCTTTCTCGACGTACGACGCCCACGTGACCCGGTACTTGTGGAGCAGGTAGGTGAGGTCGGTCCACCCGTAGAGCGGCCCACGGGGATGGCGCAGCAGCGGGGTCGCCGGTCCCGTGCCGAGGTCCGTCGTGCAGGTGAGCGCCTTGTAGGGATCGCGGCACTGGGCCGACCAGCCCGAGACGAGCCAGAGGTGCGCCGGAAGGCTCCAGCCCCAGTTCGGCTCGAACATCCGGTCCTGCAGTACGAAGTTCCGCGCGTACGCCCAGTAGTTCCGGATCTGGCTGCCGTCGTGGTAGCTCATAACGTTCGGGCGGCGCAGCTTCGTGCACGCCGAGCTACGCGGGTGGCTCCGGCACTCGCGGATCAGCCGCCGGTCGGTGACCCGGATGAAGCCGTCCATGCGCCCGCCGTCCACGTCCTGCTTGCCGGCGAGCGCGCCGTGGGCGCCGCCGGAGTCCTCCATGCCGGTCGGGTCGAGGAACGGCTTCACGCACTGGCCGACGCCGTTCGGCACGCAGACCGCCGGCACGCCGTTCCGCATCGGGATCCCGTCGGCGTGGGGGAACGTGCCGAAGAGGGAGTCGAAGGAGCGGTTCTCCTCCATGATCACGACGACGTGGCAGATCTTGTGGATGCCGTGCGGCGACGCACGGCAGTGAGAGACCGACGAGGATCCGCAACCTGCGGCCGCGCAAGCGACGAGCAGCAGGATCAGTGCAGAGACGGTGGCTCTGGTCGAGGGCGTGCGCGAGGTTACCGCGTCACAGGAACATGACCCAGTGACGGGTCGCGCCGCAGGCGCAGTCCTTGTGCTTCGCCGAGCAGCCGCGGCAATCCCAGTACTCCCACCAGATCCACTTCAGATGTTGGATCTCCAACGCGAAGAGGGCGAGGATCCAGAGGAGGATTGCCGTCTGCGACACCCCCGCAAGGTCGCACAGGAACGGGCGGCCCGCAATGGGCCGCCCGACTCATCCCGAGAGCGCTTGGGGCCTATTTACAGTCGTGCGCCGCGGTGGCCGAAGCCGCCCGTGAACAGGCTGATCAGCCAGATGAGCGCCACGATCGCGGCGATGATGAACAGCCAGTGCACGACGAAGCCGACACTGAACAAGACAATCGCCAGAATCGCCAACACAATCAGCAACAGCATCCTCCACCCCTCCTTCTGCCCGAAATGAAGGGCTTGTTTGCGGGTTCGGGACAGAGAACGAGGAAGGGCCCGGCACGGTTACGCACGTACCCTCACGCGCATGAACAGTGAGTTCTCGCGGGACGAGATCGCGCGGGCCCGCGCCTACCACGGGCCGCTCTATCTCGCCCTGCTCGCGGATCTCGCGCTCTC
>JAICLM010000228.1 GCA_025927435.1 Thermoleophilia bacterium
CGCGCGTGTTCAAGATCGAGCGCGGGCCGACCGGCGACCGGATCGCGTACACGCGGGTCTTCTCCGGAGTGGTGACGGTACGAGACCGTCTCGACCCCGGCAAGGTGACCGCGATCCGCGTCTTCGCGGACGGCGATGCCGTGCAGCGGGACGCCGTGCACGCGGGTGAGATCGCGAAGCTCTGGGGTCTCGCGGGAGTCCAGGTCGGCGACTGGCTCGGGGAAGCTCGCGGGCGCGTCGAGCACCACTTCCCGCCGCCGACGCTCGAGGCCGTCGTCGAACCGGCGGATCCCGCGGACGAGCAGGCGCTCCGGGTCGCGCTCGGCCAGCTTGCGGAGCAGGACCCGCTGATCGACGTCCGGCAGGACGAAACGCGCAAGGAGATCACCGTCTCCCTCTACGGCGAGGTTCAGCGCGAGGTGATCGAAGCGACGCTGGCCGACGAGTACGGGCTCGCGGTCTCGTTCCACGAGACGACGACGATCTGCATCGAGCGGCCTACGGGAAGCGGCGAGGCGGTCGAGATCCTCAACACGCCGACGAATCCGTTTCACGCGGACCTCGGCCTGCGCGTCGAGCCGGCGCCGGCGGGATCCGGCGTCGAGGTGCTTGTCGATCCCCGCCTCGATCCGCGCGACGCTCCGCTCTATACGTTCAAGACCTTCGCCTCCTTCGTGGAGCACATGAGGGAGTACGCGCGGCTCGCGCTCGCCGAAGGTCTCTACGGCTGGCAGGTCACCGACTGCGTGGTCACCGTGACGAAGATCGCCTACAGCCTCGCGGACGGGCCGCCGTCGCGCCGCGGGCCGATGCCGACCGCCCGCGACATGAAGCGGCTCGTCCCGCTCGTGTTGCTGCAAGCGCTCGAGCAGGCAGGGCCGGTGGTCTGCGAGCCGGTCTTCCGCATCGCAGCCGAGGTTCCGGCCGGGGCGGTCGGCGCGATACTCGCCGCCCTGGGGCGCCTCGGCGCCGCGGCCACGACGCCCACGTCACGCGGGGAGCTCTCGGTCGTGGAGGCGACGCTTTCGGCGTCATACGTGCAGGAGCTGCGACGACAGCTGCCGGGCCTGACCGGCGGCGAGGGCGTGCTCGACTCCGAGTTCGAGGGCTACCGGCCGGTGACGGGCGAGCCCCCGATCCGCAGGCGGCTGACGCCCGATCCGCGCAACCTGGAGGAGTACCTGGCGCAGGTCGGGCGCTGACCACGGCGGGCTGTAGCGTTCCCCGCCGTGTCCGGGAGCGCACTCGCGACAGGGCTGGCAGTGGCGGCCGGCCTCGCCGGCTCGATCCAGGTGGCCCTCATGTCGCGACTCGGCGAGCGCATCGGCGTGCTCGAGGCGCTCGCGTTCTCCACCGTGTTGACCGCGGGAGTAGCCGTCGTGATCCTCCTGCTCGCGCACCAGAGCGTCGACGGATTCGCGCAGGCCGTCCACCAGCCGTGGTGGATGCTCCTCGGCGGGCTCATGGGCCTGCTGATCGTGTTCACGGTCACGTACGCCGGCCCGCGCATCGGCGTCGCAGCGACCGTGGGGATCCTGATCGCCGGCCAGCTCGCGATGGGCGCCGCGATCGACCGGTGGGGCCTCTTCGGCTCGGAGCGGATCGCGCTCCACTGGCCCCGCCTGCTCGGGATCGGGCTGCTCGCGGTCGGCGCCGGGCTCTCGCTCAAGAAGTAGCCAGGCGCTCGATCAGGTCGGCGGCGAGCTGCGTCCCCGGGCGTCCGCGCAGCCGTGTGCCGGCGGCGGCGCAACGCGCCAGCAGCGGCTCGTCTGCGAGCACCTC
Organism: Thermoleophilia bacterium; assembly: GCA_025927435.1. Taxonomy (GTDB): domain Bacteria; phylum Actinomycetota; class Thermoleophilia; order Gaiellales; family Gaiellaceae; genus Palsa-739. The sequence continues at coordinate 1,783 of JAICLM010000228.1, forward strand.
GTCGAGGGCTCCGGAAAGCGCGCCGTCGCCGAATCCGTACGTCGGCAAGCGCACGCCGTACCCGGTCTCGTGCACCCGCTGCGCGTTGTCGTGCTGATCCCAGAAGACCGGGAGCACGAGCATCGGCTTGCCGAACCACATGCATTCCGTCGTCGTGTTGTTGCCTCCGTGTGTGATCACGGCGTCGACGTGCGGCAGGACCGACGTCTGCGGCAGGAACTCCTCGCCGACCATGTTCTCGGCGAGCTCGTACTCCGCATGCTGCGGCCCCTTGCTCACGACGTACCGGTGAGGCGTCTCCGCGAGCTCGGCGACGAGCCGCCGCATGAGGGGGACGTCGGCGGAACCCAGCGAGCCGAGGCTGAGGTAGACCAGCTTGCGGCCGTCCGGCTCGGGCGGCGCCCACGGCGCGTCGGTCGCGCGGACGCTCGTCTGCAGGTTCTGCCAGCGCTCGCCGAGCGGGCGGCTGCGCGGGTAGTCCAGCTCGTCCGGGTAGATGGTGAGATTGAGCCACGGCGACTCGTGGATAAACTCGAGCGCGGGCAGCGGCGGCGCGCCGCGCTCGACACAGAACTCCGAGAACGACGCCTGCAGCTCTCCGACCCGCCGCGAGTACTCCTCGCGGAACGCCTCCCAGCGCGAGCCGTCGGCGAGGGGCAGGCCCGAGAACGGAGGAGGCAGCTCCGGATCCTTCACCTCGAGCGGGTTGCAGGACACGATTCGCACCCACGGCAGACCGCTCGCCGGGATCGCGGGGAAGCCGACGACGTTGTCCTCCACCACCACGTCGGGGCCGACCTCGCCGAAGATCTCGGCGAGCCGGTCGTCGACGTACCGCGCCCCGTCGACGAGTGCCTGCCACGTCGGGGCGATGAACTCCCCGAGCTGCTCGAACGTGCTCGTGCGGAACACCGGTGCCGTGTCGCGAATGAAGTCCTTCCAGAACTGACCCGGCTCCTCGGGCTCGGCCGGCGGCGGCGCGAGGCGCATCGTCCGCTCCTCGAAGCCCTTCGCCTCGAGCGTGCCCGCAAACGACTCCTCGACGATGAAGACGACACGATGCCCGCGCCTGAGCAGCACGTCGCCGATGCCGACGCAGTTGTTCGTGGGTCCGAACGCGCCTTCCGGGAAGAAGACGATCGTGCGGGTCAGAGCCCGAACGGGTTGAAGGGCTTGGGGCTCGTGGAGAAGAGCACGCCCTTCGTCTCGAGGTAGAGGTCGAGCGTGTCGATCGACAGCTCCCGGCCGAAGCCCGACTGCTTGTAGCCGCCGAACGGGATGCCCGGGAAGGCGGTGAAGGGCATGTTGATACCGACCATGCCGGACTTGACGGCGCGCGCGACGCGGTGGCCGCGCGCCGGGTCGCCCGTCCAGACCGTCGCGAAGAGCCCGTACTGCACGTCGTTCGCTATCCGGACCGCGTCCTTCTCGTCCTCGAACGGGATCGCAGCCACGACGGGGCCGAAGATTTCCTCCTGCGCCACGGTCATCGAGCTCTCGACGCCGGCGAGCACCGTGGGGAGGTAGAAGGCACCCGCGCCGTCGCCGGCCTCGCCGCCCACCACGACCTCCGCACCCTCCTCGCGTCCCTTCTCGACGTAGTCGTGCACGCGGTCGCGGTGCGCGGTCGAGATCAGCGAGCCGACCTGCGTCTCGGCCTCGAGCGGGTCGCCGACCTTGAGCTGCTGAGCCGCCTCGGCGAAGCGCGCCACGAAGTCGTCGTAGATCGAGGCCTCCACGAGCACGCGCGAGCGCGCCTCGCAGCTCTGGCCCGCCGCGTAG
>JAICLM010000146.1 GCA_025927435.1 Thermoleophilia bacterium
CGCGCTCGCTCACGCGGCGGCCGCTTCGACGCCTAGCCGGCCTGCGCGATCTTCAACACCTTCTCGACGGCGACCCGCAGCGGCTCGGGCACCTCGCCGTTGCCGCGGAACCGCCGCCACGCCTTCTGCGGCTTGCGGCCGCGAGTGCTCGCCCGCAGTCCGGAGACGGTCTCGAAGTCCGGCGTGAGGACGACGGTCCGGCGGCTGCCCGCCACGTCGCGGATCAGGCGGTTCACCACGCGCTCGGACTCGACCGGCCGGGTCCCCCGCGGCGCGTCGCGATCGTGGACGACCACGTACGGGACGCTGCAGGCGTTCGCGATGCGCGCGAAGAGCGGCATGTTGCCCTTGCCCCCGCACTCGAGCACGAGGATCCCCTCCTTGTCCGGATCGACACCGAGCGCCTCGAAGACGATCGGAAGCGTCAGCTTCTCGGTGCGGCCCTCGACCAGCACGGCGCAGCGGGCAAGAAAGAGCTCTGCCCGGTCGCTGTCGAACTCGGAGAGGGCGCGGAACATCTCCGCCTCCGCGAGCGGCGCGGGCTGAAAGAGCGACGTCCCCCCGGTGGGCGTGTGGCGAACGAGCGCGAGCTCCTCGAGCTTGTCGACGCTGAGGAAGACCGGCGCGTGCGTGGAGTAGAGGATCTGGTTGCCCGCCTGTGCGAGCGCCCGCAGGAGGCCGTAGAGATGGCGCTGGGCGTGTGGGCTGAGATAGAGCTCGGGCTCCTCGATCAGGAGTACGAAGTGCCGCAGGTTCGAGACGAGCAACCGCTCCATCCCGGCGACGAGCGCAAGCCCACCGTCGGCCGCGGCCCAGTGCCGGTCGACGGTCGGCGGGTGGAAGAGCTCGGCGACCTCTGCGGCGCCGCGCCCGGTGGCGGGGGCCACGAGGGTGCGCGAGCGGAGGTTTGCGGGCAGGAAGAGCACCGGCGGCGCCCCGGCGCGGTTGAGGTTCAGGGTGTCGGGCGGCTTGGCGTCGAGGAAGATCGTCCCCTTCGCAACGTCGGCCTCGAGGCGGATCCTCCCTCCCGCTCCGTCGCGCGCGACGTCGTCGATCGTGGGCGGCGGCGCGGCGGCTTCGAGCAGCGTCCAGATCGCGGTCAACACGGTGGACTTACCGCTGGACGCCTCCCCCACGAGCGCGCACATCGAGGCGGGCGTGAGCTGGAGCGTGCGGGCGGCGCGATAACCCTGGATCGAGACTCGTCTGAGCGGCGGGGGCACGGCACGAACCTACCCGCTTGCAGCGCGCTGTCGCGTCGCGGCGGGGGGCTGACTGACGGCTCACGGCGCCCACAGCGCACCGAGATAGACCGCCGGGTCGCCGGGCTGCCAGCGCCCGAGGAAGCGCTGGAGCGGTGGGTGGAGCACGATGCCGTCCAGCTCCCCCGGATCGAACAGGCGATGCCCACGCACGGCCGCGTCGCTCGACGTGACGCGCTCCAGCGAACGGCCGGACAGGTCGGCCGCGAAGATGATGTGGACGACGTGCTTGGCGATGAAGGTGCGCTTCGGCGCGATCGAGTCGACGACCGCAACCGGCCCCTCGAACATGAGGTCGTCACCGATGGCGACCTCCTCCTCGAGCTCGCGCCGGAGCGCGTCCACGAGGCTCTCGCCGGTGTTGACTCCGCCCCCCGGCAGCAACCAGTACTCGCCGCGCCCGGACTTCTCGTGCCGGCAGAGAAGCACGCGCCCCTCCCAGCGGAGCACGGCCGACACCCGGATGCGCGGCTCGAGGGGCATCAGTGGGCCGAGCTGCCGAAGCCCTTCTCGCCACGCTCGCTGTCCGGCAGCTCCGCGACCTCTCGCGGCTCGGGGAAGGCCACCGGGACCACGACGAGCTGGGCGATCCGCATGCCCGGCTCGACGACGAACGGCTCGCTGCGGTCGGTGTTGAGGAGCACGATCTTGAGCTCGCCGCGGTAGCCGGCATCGACGAGACCCGGGGTGTTCAGCACCGTGATGCCGTGGCGCGCCGCGAGCCCCGAGCGCGGCTGGACATAGCCGGCGTGCCCGTCCGGGATCGCCACCGTGAGGCCGGTGCCGACGAGAGCTCGCTCCCCCGGTCCGAGCTCGACTCGCTCGCAGGCGGCGAGGTCGAGGCCCGCGTCGTGCGCGTAAGCGCGGGTGGGCAGGGTCGCTCCGTCATGGAGTCGCTTCACGAGCAGCTCGGTCACGCGCGACGCCGTTCGTGGGCTTCCTCGGCGACGAGGTAGGGCGCGAAGCGGTGAATCTCGCGGCGCGGCAGGCGCGCGACGACGAGGACTCCCTCGGGCGTGTCCTCGCGCTCGTCGATCGGGGCGCCGAGCGCATAGAGCTCGTTCAGGCGTCCCCCCTCCTCGAACGGCAGCAGCAGCCGCACGCGCTCGAACCGCTCTCCGAAGCGCTCGGCGACGCGGGCCCGGAGCTCGTCGAGGCCCTCGCCCGTGAGGGCGGAGATCTGCAGCGCATCCGGATACCGATTCGCGAGGCGGCGCCGCCCGAGCGTGTCGACCGCGTCAATCTTGTTGACGACGAGCTCGGCGGGCAGCTCGTTCGCGCCGATCTCGCGCAGGACGTCGTCGACGGCGGCGATCTGCTCGACGAGGCGCTGCTCGGGCGCGGATCCATCCACGACGTGGAGGACGAGGTCGGCCACGAGCGTCTCCTCGAGCGTCGCGGCGAAGCCCTCGACCAGCTGGTGCGGCAGACGCCGGACGAAGCCCACGGTGTCGGTGACGAGATAGCGGCGGCCCTCTTGCTCGAAGCCGCGGGTCACCGGGTCGAGCGTTTCGAACAGCCGGTCGCGGACGGAGACTCCGGCGTCGGTGAGCGCGTTGAGGAGCGTCGACTTGCCGGCGTTCGTGTACCCCGCGAGGGCCACCGTCGGCGTCTCGGTGCGCTTCCGCTCCTTGCGCCGGACGTCTCGCTGGCGGCCGAGCTTGCGCAGCCGCGTGCGCAGCAGCGTGATGCGGCGGCGCGCGAGGCGGCGGTCCGTCTCGAGCTGGGACTCGCCCGGGCCACGGGTCCCGACCCCGCCGCCGAGCCGCTCGAGGTGCTGCCACATCCCCCGCATCCGCGGCAGGTTGTACTCCAGCTGGGCGAGCTCGACCTGGAGCTTTCCCTCGGCGCTGACGGCGTGCTGGGCGAAGATGTCGAGGATCAGCTGGGTGCGGTCGACCACGCGCGCCTGGAGCGCGTTCTCGAGCGTCCGCTGCTGTGGCGGGCTGAGCTCGTCGTCGACGATCAGCACTTCCGCGTGCGCGTTGCCGTACGCCTGCTTCAGCTCTTCGAGCTTCCCCTTGCCGACGTAGGTGCGCGCGTCGGGGAGCCGCCGGTGCTGGACGACGCGGCCGACCGGCTCGACGCCGGCTGTCCGCGAGAGCTCCTCGAGCTCGGCCAGCTCGTCGGCACCGTCCGCCCCCTGTGGGAGCACGGCAACGAGGAGCCCACGCTCGGGCTCGGCCGCCCAGGAGCGCTCGGGCTGTCCCATCGCCATTCGGCGGTCATTATGACTCCTGCCATGCCGGTTTCCGATCTCGCCGCCCGGACGCTCGAGCTTGTCGATGTTCCCTCCGAGAGCCGCCGCGAACGTGCCGCGATGGAGCTCGTGCGGAGCCTCCTGCCCGGCGAGCCGCTCTTCGACGACGGCGAGGCGCTCGTCTGGGGAGACGCCGCCGCACCGGTCGCCCTCGCGGGCCACGTCGACACCGTGCCGGCGCAGCGCAACCTCCCCGGGCGCATCGCCGACGGCGCCGTGCACGGCCTCGGCGCCAGCGACATGAAGGGCGGCGTAGCGGTGATGCTCGAGCTCGCGCGCGCGGCGGCTCCCGCGCGGTACGTCTTCTTCACCCGTGAGGAGGTCGCGCTGGAGGAGAGCCCGCTTCCCGCCGCGTTCGCGAGCGGCGTGCTCGCGGGCACGGAGCTCGCGATCGTGCTCGAGCCGACGGACGCCGTCCTCCACGCCGGCTGCCTCGGGAATCTGCAGGCCCAAGTCGACTTCCACGGGGAGAGCGCGCACTCGGCCCGGCCGTGGACGGGGCGCAACGCGATCCACGCGCTCGCGGAGGGGCTCGCGCCGCTCGCGCACCTCGAGCCGCTCGAGGTCGAGCTCGACGGGCTCGTCTACCGCGAGGTGGTGAGCGCGGTGAGCGTCGAAGGCGGGATTGCGCAGAACGTCGTCCCGGCACTCGCCTCGGCGGAGCTCAACTTCCGCTTCGCGCCCGGCCGCTCGCGCGACGAGGCCGAGGCGCGGCTGCGCGAGCTCGTCCCCGACGGTGAGCTCCACGTCCTCCACAACTCGCCGTCGGCGCCGCCGGCGCTCGGGAACCCGCTCCTCGAGCGGCTGCGGGAGCTCGTGCCGGAGGTCGCGCCGAAGCAGGCGTGGACGCCGGTGGCGCAGTTCGCGGAGCAGGGCATCGACGCGATCAACTACGGGCCCGGGGCAACCGCGTACGCGCACCGGCAGGACGAGCAGATCCCGATCGCGAACCTGCACGCGGTGTACGACACCCTGGCTAGGTTCCTCTCGTGATCAACCCTGTGCTCAGCGAGATGGCCGTGTACCCGTTCACGCGGCTCGAGGAGGAGCGGCGGAGGCTCGTGGCGGCCGGCGTGGACGTGGTCGATTTCGGCAAGGGCGATCCGAACGAGCCGACCGACCCGATGATCCGCCAGGCGCTCGTGGACGCGCTGCCGGAACGCGCGCCGTACCCGCTCGCCCAGGGCTTGCCCGAGCTGCGGGAGGCCGCGTCGGCCTGGCTCGAGAGGCGCTTCGGCGTCGCCGTCGACCCGGACCGCGAGATCGTTCCGACCTACGGCTCGAAGGAGGCGATCTTCTCCCTCGCCCAGGTTCTCGGCACCGAGGGCCGGGTGGTGGCCTTCGGCGAGCCGGCGTACCCCGTGTACGAGCGGGGCGCGCTCTTCGCCGGCGCTCGGGTGCAGACGCTGCCGCTGCGGCGGGAGAACGGGTTCCTCCCGGATCTCGGCGAGCTCGACGCCGACGTGGTGCTCCTCTGGGTCAACTACCCGCACAACCCGACCGGCGCGCTCGCGCCGCGCGCGTTCTACGACGAGCTCGCGGAGGCGGCCGAGCGCCACGACTTCGTCGTCGGCTCGGACGAGGCATACACCGAGCTCTGGTTCGGGGAACCGCCGCCGTCGGCGCTCCAGGCCGCCGACCGCTCGCGCTTCGTCGTCTTCCAGACGCTGAGCAAGCGCTCATCGATGACGGGCTACCGCTCCGGGTTCGTCGCGGGACCGCCGGAGGTCGTCGCGGCGCTGAAGTCGTACCGCCCCACCGTGGGCACCGCCCCGCAGGAGTTCGTGCAGCGAGCTTCCGTCGCCGCGTGGAACGACGAGCGTCATGTCGATGAGACCCGCGCGCGGTACCGCGCGAAGCGGGACGTGCTGATCCCGGCGATCGAAGCGCGCGGCTGGGAGATCGTCGCGAGCGAAGCGACGATGTACCTCTGGGTCGTCGGGCCGGATCCCGAGGCGCTGCTCGAGCACGGGATCATCGTCTCGCCCGGCGAGATGTTCGGGCCGAGCGGCCAGGGCTACGTTCGCTTCGCGCTCGTGCCGACGCTCGAGGAATGCGAGCGCGCGGCGGAGATCCTGGGAGAGTTGCCCTGATGGACCTCGACGCGACGATCGCTGCGCTCGACCGCGGCGAGGTGCGGGTCGCCGAGAAGGTGGACGGTGA
>JAICLM010000136.1 GCA_025927435.1 Thermoleophilia bacterium
CTCGACAAGGTCGACAGGATCACGGACAGCGCCGTGGACGCCGCGGACGGCGTCGACACGGCCGTGCGGGCGGTCAGCCTGGCGATCACGCGTCCGGTGCAGAAGGTGTCGGGCTTCGCCGCGGGAGTGAGCTTCGGCGCCGCCGACTTCAAGGCGCGGCGTGACTGGCGGCACGCGGTGCAGGCGGGCAAGGAGGCCGCGGCCCGACGCGAGAGCGACCTTCTCGACGAGCTGCGGGAGGCCGGCGCGTGAGGACTGACGAGATCCGCCTCGTCATCCCGGCCGAGGAGGACTTCCGGCCGATCGCCCACCTCGTCACGGGGGGTCTCGCCATGCGGCTCGACGTGACGTACGACGACCTCGACGACCTGCAGGTGGGGATCGAGGCGCTGCTCGCGCTACGCGACGACGCGGGCGAGCTCGTCGTCTCTCTTTCCGCCAATGACGGCCTGCTGCGCGCCGCGCTCGGGCCCTTCCCGCCGGAGAAGGTGCATGCGGGTGAGTCCGACGGCGGCCTCGACCTGCGGCGCGTGCTCGAGACCGTCTGCGACACGCACGAGGTGGAGGAGCGCGACGGCGGCGCCTGGGTCGAGTTGACCAAGCGCGTCGCCAGCGCGGGGATGCCGGCATGACGCGGATCGACGACAAGATCCTGCTGCGCCGCTACCACGAGGAGGGCGACCTCCAGGCGCGGGAGCAGTTGATCGAGCAGTACATGTCCCTCGTGCGCTCGCTCGCGCGGCGCTACTCGTACCGCGGCGAGCAGCTGGAGGATCTCGTCCAGATCGGCGCGATCGGGCTGATCAAGGCGATCGACCGCTTCGACCTCGACCGCGGCGTCGAGCTGACCACCTACGCGACGCCGAACATCATCGGCGAGATCAAGCGCCACTTCCGCGACAAGGGCTGGTCGGTGCGCGTGCCGCGTGGCCTGCAGGAGCTGAACGTCCAGCTCTCGCGCCTCGTCGAGCAGCTCACGGTGCAGCTCAGCCGTTCCCCGACGATCCCCGAGCTGGCGAAGGCCGCCGGGGTCGAGGAGGAGGAAGTGCTCGAGGCGCTCGAGTCGGGCCGCGCGTATACGTCGCTCTCGCTGTCGGTGGGCGGCGGGGGCGGCGACGACGACGACCTCGATCCGCTCGAGTCGCTCGGCACCGAGGAGCACCAGTACGAGGTCTCGGAGGACCGCGCCGTGCTCGCGCCGGGCTTCAAGGCTCTGGACGAGCGCGAGCGGAAGATCCTCCAGCTCCGCTTCTTCGAGGGCCTTACCCAGTCGCAGATCGCGCAGCAGGTCGGGATCTCGCAGATGCACGTCTCCCGCCTGATCCGGCGCTCGCTCGAGAAGATCCGCGAGACGATCGCCGAGGACGAAGAGTCGCTCGCGCGCTAGCTTTCGACCGGGGAAAGATACGGTGTTGCACGCAGAGAAAACACCGTTATGATGCGGGCAGGAGGTAGCAATCGTGAAGAGGCTACTGAGCGCCGCGGTCGTGCTGATTATCTCGGGTGGAATTGCTGCCAGTGCTTCCGCGTCCCTGGGGACTCACATTGTCGGAACGAAATACGTCAAGGGCGTCGGCACCGTCGGGTCCTTCAAGGGAACGGTAAAGAGCCCCTACAAAATCATCCTCTACTGCGAGGGCGTGAACGCCCGATGTGGCGCGAACGTCGTGTGCGTCAGGGGCACGGACTCATTCACCTGGAACCGGTCCGGTCTTGCTCCCGGTACCTGGAATCTGAAGAAGAAGACCTGGCATCGAATGGATCGTTGCCATTTCAAAGCCATGATCAGGTCGGGCGCCAGGAACGCCCGGGTCACCGTTCAGGCCACAGTTCGATCCTGAAGGAGCTTGGCGCTTTCGCGCGCCTGAATGAGCTCTCGGATCGAGTTGATCTGCTCGTGTAGCTCTCTGCGCTCGTCGGAAACCTGACGCTCGCGCTCCCGCGACGTGGACGTCTCGAAGCCGAAATCGATCTGGCGGTGAAGGTGGCTGCGGACCTGCGACAACTGCGCCGCTCTGGCCTCGAGGGCGGCCAGCTCTGCGCGAAGCTCGTCGATGCTCATGGTCTCCATGAGACGCCTATCGGCAGACCCCACGCACTGGCTGAGTGCCCCTCGTAGTGCGAAGTACCCGGCAAGTACGGCTCAACGACGCCGGCGCCGCGAGCTGCGCCCGCGTCCCTGCGACCGCCTGAGCGCGTCGAGCTCTTCGAGCGCCGCGCCCGCACCGCGCGCGACCGTCGTCAGGGGCTCGGGATCGCGGCCGACCGGCAGGCCCGTTTCACCGTGGATGAGCTCGGCGAACCCCGGCAGCAGCGCGCCGCCACCGACGAGCGTCACTCCACGATCGGCGATGTCCGACGCGAGCTGGGCCGGGGTCTGCTCGAGCAGCTCCTTGAGCGCCGAGACGATGCGCGACAGCGGGCGCTCGAGCGCCTGGCGGACATCGTCTTCGCCGAGGGTGATGCGGGCGAGCATGCCGGTCGACATGTAACGCCCGGCCACTTCGGCCTGGGCCACTCGCGCATGCCCCGGGAGCGCGCTCCCGATCTCGATCTTCACCCGCTCGGCCTGCTCGTGGCCCACGAGCATGCGGTGGTGATCCTGGACGAAGCGGACGATCGCGTCGTCGAGGTCGTAGCCGCCGACCGGCAGCGAGGTCGACACGACGATGCCGCCCAGGGCGATCACGGCCATCTCGCTCGTGCCGCCGCCGACGTCGACCACGAGGGAGGCGACCGCATCCTCGACCGGGAGCCCGGCGCCGATTGCACCGGCCATCGCCTCCTCGATCAGGTGCGCCTCGCGCGCTCCTGCCGACAGCGCGGCCTCGACGACGGCGTCCCGCTCGACCTGCGTCAGACCGCTCGGGACACAGACGATCACGGCGCGCCGGAGCCCGCGGCCGCCGACGAGGCGAATGAACTGGCCGAGCATCTGCTCCGTCGTCTCGAAGTCGGCGATCACACCGTGCCGCAACGGCCGCGTCGCGACGATCGTCGCGGGTGTGCGGCCGAGCATCTGCCGCGCCTTCTCGCCGACGGCGTAGACCTGCCCGGACTGCTCGTCCATCGCCACGACCGAGGGTTCGAAGAGGACGATCCCCTCGCCGCGGCGGAACACGACGGTGTTCGCCGTTCCGAGATCCACGGCGAGGTCGGTCCCGGCTGCGAGTGACGGCAATCTCATGCACCGCAACGCCTTCCGGCGTCGCGGCGAAACGGTAGCCGCCCTAGCTGCCCGAGAAACCCAGGTTCAGGAGCCGCCGGGCGTCGGCGTACATGTTCGGCGAGTCGAGGACGACCGCGATCAGCCTCCTGCCGTGCTTCGTCGCGGAGGCCACGAGGCACCAGCCCGACGCGCTCGTATAACCCGTCTTGACGCCGTTCGCCCCCGTGTACAGGTGGAGGAGGTAGTTGTTGTTGGCGTAGATCTTGGAGTTGGTCGGCGCCGCCCACCGGACGTGGATCAGCTTCGTCCGCACGAGCTGGTTGAAGCGCGGGTTCCGGAAGGCGTAGCGCGTGAGCGCAGCGAGGTCCCACGGCGTCGAGTAGTTGCCGCGATCGCGGATCCCGCTCGGGCTCGTGTAGTGCGTGTCGCGTAGGCCGAGCTCACGCGCCTTGTCGTTCATCTCGCCGAGGAACGCGTGGACGGAGCCGGCGCTCGAGATCGCGAGCTGGTTCGCGTCGTCGTTCCCGGAGAAGAGCAGCAGCGCGTAGAAGAGCTTCCACGCCCTCACGTGCTCGCCGGCGCGGAGCCCTTCCCGCACGAGCGGCACCCGCGTGACCGAGCGGGCGACGGTGACCTTGCTGTTCCACGGCACTTCGCGCAGCGCGAGGGTCGCGGTCATGATCTTCGTCAGCGACGCGATCTTCATCCGCCGGTGCGGGCGCTCGGCCCAGAGGACGCGCCCGGTGCCGGCGTCCACGAGGATCGCGGCCGGCGCGCGGACGCGGACGTGGTGGCCGGCGAGGAGCGGCGTGCCGTAGAGCAGCCGCGGCGGCGGGTGTGGCTTCGGGTCGGTGTGGGGGACGGTCCGCGGCGCCGGCTGCGTCCTCGTCGGAAGCGGCGACATGGCCGGATGCTGCGACGCAGCCGCCTCGTGGCGTCCGAACCAGACGCCCACCCCCGCGGCGGCGAGCACCGTGAGCAGCACCAGCGTGACCCTCCCGGCGCGGTAACGGCGCCTGCGGCGCCGCGGTGCGACCGGCGTCAGAACGTCGAGCGGCACGGTGCGAGGGTAGCGTCCTCTGCGGTCGGCCTCCGGCAGAATGGCCGCCGTGCGCACCACCGCGGAGCTACGGGAGGGATTCCAGGCGTTCTTCGAGGAGAAGGACCACCTGCGGGTCTCCTCCGCCTCGCTCATCCCGCGCGCCGACGATCGCTCGACGCTGTACACGAGCGCCGGCATGCAGCCGCAGATGCCGTTCTTCCTCGGCCTCGAGCAGCCGCCCGCCCCCCTGACGACGACCTGCCAGAAATGCTTCCGCACGCCTGATATCGACGAGGTCGGGCTCGACACGTTCCACCTCACCTTCTTCGAGATGCTCGGCAACTTCTCGTTCGGGCAGTACTTCAAGGAAGGCGCGATCGTGTACGCGACCGAGTTCATGCAGGAGCGCCTGCAGCTCGACTGGGACCGTGTCTGGGTCAGCGTCCACGCCGGCGACCCCGGCTACGAGCTCGGGCCCGACGAGGAGGCGATCGCCCTCTGGGAGCAGATGGGCATGCCGCCGGAGCGGATCGTGCCGCTCCCGTCGTCCGAGAACTTCTGGTCGGTCGGCGGCCCCGGGCCGTGCGGACCCGACTCGGAGATGTACTGGGACTGGGGCGAGGAGGTCGGCTGCGGCAACGATGACTGCAAGCCCGGCTGCACGCGCTGCGAGCGCTTCCTCGAGTTCGGGAACCTCGTCTTCATGTCGTACGAGCTCCATGCCGACGGGAAGCTCACCGAGCTGCCGACCAAGAACATCGACACCGGCTGGGGACTCGAGCGGGTCGCGCGCGTCGTGCAGCACGTTCCATCCGTGTACGACACCGACGGCTATCAGCTGATCATGAGCTGGGTGGCCGAGCAGTCGGGCGTTGCGTACGGCGCGTCCGAGGACGCAACGAAGGCGCATCGCGTGCTTGCCGACCACGGTCGCGGCATGACGTTCATCGCCGCCGAGGGTGTCGCGCCGTCCAACGAGGGGCGCGGCTACGTCTTGCGCCGCATCGTCCGCCGCGCCGCGCAGCACGGCCTGCGGATCGGGATGAAGCCGCCGTTCCTGCCGAGCCTCGCCGACGTCGTGATCGAGCAGATGGGGCCGGCGTATCCCGAGCTCGTCCAGCACCGGGAGGAGATTCACCGCGTGCTCGCGGCCGAGGAGGAGCGCTTCGGCGAGACCCTCGAACGCGGCATGGCGATCTTCGAGGACGCCGCGGCCAAGGGCGAGATCACCGGCAACGACGCGTTCGACCTGCAGGCGACCTACGGCTTCCCGATCGAGCTGACGCAGGAGCTCGCGCGCGAGCGCGGCCTCGGAGTCAACGAGGAGGAGTACACGCGGCTCATGGAGGAGCACCGCGAGATCTCCCGACAAGCCGGGACGGTGAGGTTCGAGCCTCGCTTCGCCGGTGCGCCGCGGACGGAGTTCGTCGGCTACGAGCAGGTCGACGTGCGGACCGCGATCACGGCCTACGCCGACCTCGGCGAGGGCTGCTTCCAGGTCAAGCTCGCCGAGTCCCCGTTCTATCCCGCGGGCGGTGGCCAGGTCACCGACGCGGGCTGGATCGAGAAGGAGGACGGCGCGCGCGCCGACCTCGTCGAGGCGCTACGGCTCGAGAACGACCAGGAGCTCGTGTTTCGATTGGTTGGAAACGCCGGCGGCTTCGCCGAGGGCGACCGGGTGCGCGC
>JAICLM010000042.1 GCA_025927435.1 Thermoleophilia bacterium
ACGGCCCTTCTCCGCCACCAGCTGCAGGAAGTTCGCGAACAGCGGCTCCTCGTCGCCGGCGAGATCGGCGAGGATCGCCGCCTTCGCGCTCGGCTCGAGCTGCGGGCTACGCAGGACGGCGTGCAGCTCCGGCGACTCAGCTGTCGCGGCCGCGAAGTCGCCGAGCGCCTCGTGCACCTGCGCTAGCCGGCCCGCGTCCTTCGCGGCGCCGAACAGGGCTTCGGCGTAGATGCGGTGCGCGACGGCTATGCGGACTCCTCGAGCCGCGAGAAGTCGAGGCCGGCGATGGCCTCCTCGATCAGCTCCTGGTCACGCTTCGCGTCGAGCGTCCGGCCGACGACCCGCGACGCCGCCTCGAGCGTGAGGTCGGCCACCTCGGCGCGGATCTGCTGGAGCGCGCGGGCGGTCTCGGCCGCGATCTCCTTTCGGGTCTCCTCGAGCCGGCGCTGCCGCTCCGCCTCGGTCTCCTCGCGCATCCGCTGCTCCATCGACTCCCGGGTCTTCCGCGCCTCAGCGAGGATCGCCTCGCCCTGGCCGCGCGCCTCGGCGATGAGCTTCCGATGCTCCTCGAGCAGGCGCTGCGCCTCGTCACGGGCGTTGTCCGCCGCCTCGATGGCGCTTTGGATCGACTCTCGGCGCGTGTCGATCATCTTCTGGATCGGGCCGAACGCGTAGCGCTTGAGCACGTAGAGCGCGATCAAGAAGCAGACGATCGTCCAGATCATCAGACCCGGCGTGACCGAGATGAGTGGATTCGCGGCGAGCGTCACTTGACGAGCACGTACGCGAGGATCGATCCGAGCAGGCCGTAGAACACGACGGCCTCCGTCAGCGCGAAGCCGAGCCACTGGATGCCCTGCAGCTCGTTCCGGAGCTCGGGCTGGCGGGCGACCGACTGGATCATCGAGCCGAAGATGATTCCGATGCCGACGCCGGCGCCGGCTGCGCCGAGACCCACGCCGAGGGCGAGGCCGATCGCCTTGCCCGCCTTCGTCACGTCGCCGGTCGTGGCGGCGAGGATGTAGCCGATCATGTCGTTTCCTCCTTAGTGCTCCGGCTCGATCGCCGAGCCGATGTAGATGGCGGACAGGGCAGCGAAGATGAACGCCTGGATCGCGACGACGATGATCACCTCGAAGAGGTAGAAGAGCGTCGCGGGGATGACGGTGAATACGAGGGCGATCGACTCGAAGATGAAGATCAGGCCCAGGAAGGTGAGGATCAGGATGTGGCCCGCGAGCATGTTCGCGAAGAGCCGGACGCTCAGCGAGATCAGCCGCATGAACTGCCCGAGGATCTCGAGCGGCACGATCAGGAGCAGCAAACCTTTCGGCGCCTCGGGGATCCAGCTCTTGAAGTAGCGCCGCGGCCCGTTCCACTTGATTCCCTCGTAGTGGGTGAACACGAAGGTGAGGAGGGCGAGCGCCAGCGTCACGGAGAGCGACGAGGTCGCGGCGTAGATGCCCCAGGTGGGCACGCCGTGCCAGGTCTCCCCCGTCAGCGGCAGCGGGATGAACCCGAGCATGTTGACCATGAAGATGAAGAGCAGGAGCGTGGCCACGTACGGGAACCAGCGGCCGATCGCCTTCGTCGGCAGGCCCTGCTCCGCGATCTGGGTCTGAGCGGTCTCGTACAGCGCCTCGCCGACCGTCTGCCGGCGGTCCGGCATGAGCGCGAGCCGGCTGCGCATGGTGAAGATCCCGAGCGCGATCGTGCAGATCGTCCCGAGCATCAGATACACGACGGCCTTCGTGATCGAGAGGTTGAGCGGGCCGAGGTGGATCGGGATCCACTCGTGCTGCTCGAACTCGGTGGTCGGGTCGAAGTCGCCGCGCGCGAACGCCGCCTGAGGCGCGAGGAGCGCGAGCGCCGCGAAGAAGAGCAGGATCCGGAGCCTCGTCACAGCGACGGCGTCCCGAAGTAGGAGGCCAGCGAGAGGCCGAGCTCGAACGTGTACGCGAGCCCGTAGGTGAGCGCCGTCGTCAACGCGAGGTCGTGGCCGGCGGCGAGCGCTGCGAAGAGCACGATCAGCAGGGCGATCAGCTTGAAGAAGAGCGCGAACGCCTGGATGCCGGAGCCGGCGAGGCCGCCGCCCGGCTTCGCGCGGGTCCGGGCGACGAAAAGGTCGAGCGCATGCAGGCCGAGCCAGAGCAGCGCAGCCAGCCCCCAGCCTGCGATGCTCCAGCCGACGAGCGCGACCACCGGCAGCAGTAACGCGAGCACCACCGTCCCTCCGGCGGCAGGCAGCAGATGGTCGGGCTCCGCGCGCCGGACGGAAAAGAGACCGCCGAGCATCAGCTCATGTTCCCGTAGCGGATGTAGACCGCGGCGATCCCGCCGAGGATCCCGACCACGGCGCCGAACAGCGCGCCGACCGCGCCCGAGCCGACGGCCCAGCCCACGAGGACGCCGATGCCGACACAGACCGCGAGCACGGCTAGGAGGACGCCACCGGCACCAGCGGCGTTGAACTGCGGCGAGGTGGTCCCCTGCATCCGCGGCGAGAATAGCAGTGTCAGAGTGGCTGCGAACGAGTACTTTGTGACACCCGAATCCCGCATGGAAAGCCAGCCTCGCCTCCTGTTAGTTCACGGTTCCGTCGTCAATGCGGAGCGGACCTGGGCCGCCCAGAAGCCCCTCGCGGGACGGTTCGAGATCGTGGCGCCGAACCGGCGCGGCTTCCCGCCCGGGCCGGACGTCGAGCGGGTCGACTTCGAGGACGAAGCGGTCTGGCTCGACCAGTTCCTCGAGCCCGGGACGCACCTCGTGGGGCATTCCTACGGCGGCGTGATCTCGCTGCTCGCCGCGGCGCGGCGCCCCGAGTCGTTGCGATCGCTCACGGTGATCGAGCCGCCGGCCTTCGGGATCGCGCGCGGGATCCCGGCCGCCGACGAGTTCATGGCGCGTACCGAGGAGCACTGGACGAACGGCCCGCGGGACCCGGGGGAGTTCCTGCGTGGCTTCCTCGCAATCATCGGCTCCTCCACCCCGGCCGGCAGCTTCACCCCCGAGCTCCTGCAGGGAGCCCGGACGCTGATGGTCGAGCGACCCCCGTCCGAGGCGGTGATCCCGTTCGCGGTGCTCGAGCCCACGGCGTTCCCGAAGCTCGTCGTCTCGGGCGCGCACAGTGCGGCGTTCGACGCGGTCTGCGACGTGCTCGAGGAGCGGCTAGGCGCGGAGCGAGCCGTGCTGCCGGGCGCGGGCCACTCGGTTCAGCGGCTCGGTGAGCCGTTCAACGCGCTGCTGACGAGGTTCGTCGAGCGCGCCGAAGCCGGCTAGGTCGGCTCGAGCCGATCCCGGAGCTCCTCGCCGCCGAGCACGCCGGGGACGAGCAGGAAGGAGAGCACGAGCAGCGCGCCCCCGAAGCCGGTCGCGACGAGCAGCGCCCGGGCTCCGAACGCGTCGGCGAGCGGGCCGACGACCGCGAGCGCGATCGGCATCAGGCTCGTCGAGACGAGCCAGTCGATGCTGTTGACCCGGCCGAGGAGATCGCCCTCCACCCGCTCGTGGATCAGCGTCATCCAGATCACGAGGCCGACGGTCGAGAGCGCGCCCATCAGGAAACTGGCAACCATCGCGGTGGCAGCGGTCGTGGCGAAACCGAACAGCCCGACCGCGGCGACCTTGCCCGCGAGGACGAGAAAGAGGACGACGACGGGACGTCGCGGGCTCCCGCGCGAACCGGTCATGAGCGCCGCGAGCACGGCGCCGACGCCGCCCGCGGCGTACACCGCCCCGAGGGTCCCGGCGCTCCCGCCGAGATCGTTGCGCACCAGGACCGGGACGAGCGCCTGCACGCACCCCCAGGTCGCGAGCGTTCCGATCGCGTCCGCCCCCATCCCGGCCCAGAGCCACGGCACGCGCCGGACGGCGGCGAGCCCCTCGCCCACCTCGCGGAGGACGGCGCGCACGCTCGTCTCCACGGCCGTGAGGGCTGTGCGCGGCACGGCCATCCGGGACAAAATGATGGCTGAAAGGCCGAACGTGCCGGCGTCGACCGCCAGCGCTGCGCCGGCCCCGAGGCTCGCGACGAGGACGCCGCCGAGCGCCGGGCCGGCCAGCCGCAGGGCGAGCGGCCGGTTGAGCTGGTTGAGGGAGTTCGCCTGCGTGAGCACCTCGCGGTCGACGAGCTCCGGAACGATCGCGCCGTAGGCGGGTCCGAAGACCGCCTCCGAGGCGCCGTAGCCGGCGACGAGGACGAGCAGCTTCCAGAGGGAGAGCACGTCGGCGAGCGAGAGCAAGGCGATCGTCCCGACGAAGATCCCCGAGACGACGTTCGCGCCGAGGAGGACGCGGCGCCGTGGCAAGCGGTCGGAGATGACGCCACCGAAGAGCAGCATCGCGATGTGCGGCAGCGTAAAGGCCAGCCAGACGACCGCGAGTGCCGTCGCGCTGTTCGACAGCGCGAGTGTCTGCCAGCCGATGGCGACGTACCAGATTCCGTCTCCGAGGAGCGAGATCGTGCTCGCCGTCCAGAGCAGGCGGAAGTCGCGGCTGGCGAAGGGCGCAAAGATGCGGCTCAACCCGGTGTTGCGCCGGCGTTCGCTCGACGAGCCTGCTGGAGCCGCCGGGGCTGACGGCCGCCGTCCGACGGCGGCTCCCTCGCAGGCGTTAG
The DNA here is from genome assembly GCA_025927435.1 of Thermoleophilia bacterium. Classification (GTDB taxonomy): domain Bacteria; phylum Actinomycetota; class Thermoleophilia; order Gaiellales; family Gaiellaceae; genus Palsa-739. The sequence goes on from JAICLM010000042.1 coordinate 4,616, forward strand.
ACCGCAGACGCCGGGACTAGCTGCCCCAGGCCGCTAGACGAACGTCCATTGGCGCGAACCTCCTTCCCACAACTCCCGATCGGGGTACCCCATTCGAGGCACGGGAAAGGCTGGCATACCCGTTGACTCTCGTCAATGGGTCCCAGGACCTAGGTCACTTGAACTTTCGTACTAGGTCTTCAAGCGATCTTCCGCAGCGGGTCGTCCTGCTTGCGCCGCTTCTGGATGCGGTTGCCGTGCTTCACGATCTCGAGCACGTAGACCACGTAGACCGAAAAGAGCACCGCCGCGAAGCCGATCGACGCGGCGAGCAGCGTCCACCACGGGTGCCAGACGCCGTGCGCGCGGAACGGGACGAAGCGGGTGGCGAAGGCGGCCGCGGCGAGCGTGACGCACCAGGCCCAGATCGTCACGGCCGCGCGCCGTTGCGAGAAGCCGCGTCGCAGGAAGCGATGGTGCAGGTGCGCCTGGTCGGCGACGAAGACACGCTCCCCGTGCTTCAGGCGCCGCACCACGACGAACGTCGTGTCGACGATCGGGACGGCGAGCACGAGCAGCGGGAAGAACAGCGCGACGCTGGCGGCCGTCTTCAGGAGCCCCTGCACGGAGATGGTCGCGAGCACGTAGCCGAGCAGGAGCGCTCCGGAGTCGCCCATGATGATCCGCGCCGGATAGAAGTTGTGGCGCAGGAAGCCGACGCAGGCGCCGAAGACGATGGCGGACAGAACGGCGGCGTCGTACTTCCCGAGCGAAAGCGCGATCACGCTGAACGTCAGTCCCGCGATCGCCGCAACCCCTGCGGCGAGGCCGTCGAGGCCGTCGAGGAAGTTGACCATGTTCATGATCGCGACGATCCAGATGATCGTGAGCGGGATCCCGACCGACGCCGGCAGGGTGTGGATGCCGACGAACGGGAACGTGAAGCGGTGCACCCAGATGCCGAACCCGGTCGCCACGGCCGCGGCCGCCACCTGACCGCCGAGCTTCGCAAACCACGGCAGGCCGCGAAAGTCGTCGACGATGCCGACGGTGACGGCGAGCGCGGCGCCGAGCAGCAGCCCACGCGTCTGAGGGCCGACGTGCAGAAACGCGAGCGCCGGCACGAGGATGCCGAGGAAGAGCGCGATCCCGCCGAGGCGAGGCACCGGAAGCGGGTTGATGCGCCGGCCGCCCGGGACGTCCACGACGCCGAATCTGCGCGCCATCCCTCCCACCGCGGGCGTCAGCAGGACGACGATCGCGCAGGCGATGAGCGCGCCCCAGAGGACGTCGAGGTGATCGCCGAGCTCGTCGAGGACGCTCAGGTGCGGGCTGGTCGCCGCAAGCACGCCGTCAGGGTACTCCCGCGGTGTGACAACGATCGTTTCGCCGCCGTATACACCGCGGGATGAAGGTCACGCTCGCACCGGTGTTCGTCGCGGCCACCGTCTTGTTCCTCGCTGCCTGCGGCTCGGGGCAAGAGCTCGACGCCGTCACCCTCACGGTTCCGACCATGACGACGATCGCAAATGCGAAGACAGGCGCGCTCGTGCGCTGCGGGAGCGTCGGCGCGCACGTCCCGGCTCCCGGGCACGGCGTCGCCGCGATGGGCGACGGCGCCGCTCCGTCGTCGTCGGCATCGCTTCAGCTGAAGCGGCTCGGCAACGGGTCGCTCGTCGTCACCTGCAGGCGATAGCCGGTGCCCACCGGTCAGCTGCCCCAGCGAACGGCGATCTCGCCTTCGATCCCGGGCAGTGGCAGCGAATGCGCCTCCGCCTCGACCGCCTCGCGCTCGCCGCGCGTGAGGCGGCGCCAGAGCTGCACGCTCAGATCGGCCCGCGCTCGCCGCCACGTGCCGACGATCTCACCGCCGACGAGGACGGCGCCCGGCCAGACGCGGGAGGTCCAGAGCTCCGCGCGCTGCGCCGCGTCGGGGACGAGGAGCTCGCGAGCCGCCCCCCAGTGGAGGTAGTACGGGTCGCCGCTCGGGAGCAGTCGAGCGGCGGCCGACGTGCCCGGCGGCTCGCGGAAGCCGGCTTCGTCGCGGGTGAGGATCCAGGCGTCGCCGATCGGAGTTCGCACCGCGGTGAGCGACCGGCCCAGGGTCTCGAACGTCCCGCCTGCCTCGGCTGCCCCGATTCCTGCCCAGGTCGCGAAGGTGTTCGGCGTGCCGGGTCCGAAGACCTGGAGGTACCGGTGCGCGAGCTCGCGCCGCGCCTCGTGCGGCTCGATCTCGGGCCGCGGAACCGTCCAGACGTCCGGCGTTCGCGCGCCGTCCCAGCGGATGAGCAGCGTGCCGGTCGCCGCCGCGTACTTGATCGCGTTGCCGATCCCGAGGGCCTTTTGCGTGTCGTTGTCCTTCAACCGGCGGCCGGCGAGAAATGCGTTCACCCGCGCGGCCAGGTCCTCGGCTCTTGCGCGACGGCGTGCACCGTCCGGGAGCCTGCCCAGTGTGAAGACTGCACGGTCTCGAGCCGGCACGACGTACACGCTGTAGCGCGGCCCCCAGACCTGGACGAGCGACGCGTCCTCCCAGCTCCCCGGCTGCGTCCCCTCGACGCGCGCGTGGATCGAGAGGAGAGCCGCCCGCGGGACGCTGTCCGTGAGGCCTGCCCAGGCGGCGAGCCGCAGGGAGCGCGCGCCGCGCGGAAGGCGCTCGTCGAGCGCGCCGGCGCGCCGCCTGAACGCGAGGATCTGGTCGCGTGTGAGCTCGAGCATCCGCCGCGAGACGATACGTCCCGACCGGAGTAGGATCGCCGCATGACCGACTTCCAGCCGCCGGCGGACCTGGATGCCGGGCTGCGGTCCACGCAGTCCGACGAGCTCCGGGCCTGGGTCGCGAACGGGCTCGAGCAGCTGTCCTGACCTCTCCGGCGCTGCAGGTCAGTCCCGATGCGGCGCGCCGCTTCCTCGTCTCGCGGCACTTCCTCGCGCCCGCACGGTCGCTTGCAGGCGGCCCCGACGCGGTGCTCCAGGTGATCCGGAAGCTCGGCTCGATCCAGTTCGACCCGATCGCCGTCGCGGGGCGGAACCACGACCTGATGCTGCACGCGCGTGTCGCCGCTTACGAGCCCGCCTGGTGCGATGGGCTCTACGAGCGCCGCAGGATCTTCGAGACGACGAACAAGGCGCTGTCGTTCATCCCGGCGGACGAGTTCCCCTGGTACCGCGTGAATGCGGGCCGCAAGGGCCCGCGATTCCATGCGGCTGCACTGACGGACAACGCCGCCGTCGCGGAACAGGTGCTCGAACGCATCCGGGCCGAGGGGCCGCTGTCCTCTGCCGACTTCCGACCGGAGAGCGGACGGACGAAGGATTGGTTCGGGCTGCCGGAGAACGCGGTGCGCTCGGTGCTCGAGGCGTACACCGTCGCCGGCGTGATCGGGCTCGCGCGCCGCGACGGCAACACGCGCTACTACGACGTCGTCGAGCGCCTGCTACCGGCCGAGCTGCTCGCGCAGGAAGTCCCCGAGCGGGAACAGCTCCGGCACAAGCAGCTCTCCCGCCACCGTGCGCACGGGCTACTGGGCGCGGGCGGCGCCGGCGGCACCTTCGCTCGCATCGCCAATCCCGATGTCCGGCGGGAGCTGCACGAGGAGCTCGTCGAGCTCGGCGCGCTCGTGCCCGTCGAGGTCGAGGGCATGCGCGGCAAGCGCTTCGTCGTCGCCGAGGAGCTCGCTCAGCTGCAGGCTCCGCCCGAGGCGCGGCCGCCCTCGGTCGCGTTCATCGCGCCGTTCGACTCGCTGCTCTGGGACACGACCCTGCTCACGAAGCTGTTCGACTTCGACTTCGTGTGGGAGGGCTTTTTCAAGCCGGAGAAGCGGCGCTGGGGCTACTACGTCCTCCCTGTCCTCTTCGGCGACCGGCTCGTCGGCCGGATCGAGCCCCGGATCGACCGCGAGGCTCGTCGCGTGGACGTGCTCGGGCTCTGGTGGGAGGAGGGCTTCGCGCCGCGCCGCGCGGCCGGGTTCGTGGACGCGATGCGGGACGCGCTCGATGCCTACCTGCGCTTCACGGGTGCCGACCGCTTCGATTGGCCTTCCCACCTTGCCGCCCAGCGGCGACTATTCGCAGCATGACCTCGCAGGCAGAGAAGGTCGAGACGTTTCACCGGCTGCACGCCGAGGGCTGCTTCGTGATCCCGAACCCGTGGGACGTGGGCACCGCGGTCGCGCTCGAGCGGATGGGGTTCGAGGCGCTCGCGACGACGAGCGCCGGGCACGCCTGGTCGCTCGCCCGCCCGGACAACGGCGTGCGGCGCGACGAGGCGCTGGAGCATCTCCGCCAGATCACGGCCGCCGTCGACGTCCCCGTGAATGCGGACTTCGAGCACGGCTTCGCACGCGAGCCGGACGGCGTCGCCGTGAACGTGCAGCTGGCCGCCGCGACCGGCATCGCCGGCCTGTCGATCGAGGACTCGACGGGCGATCCCGGCGAGCCGCTCTACGCCTTCGATCTAGCCGTCGGGCGAATTCGAGCCGCGCGAAGCGCGATCGACGAGAGCGGCACGGGAGTCCTCCTCACCGGCCGGTCGGAGGGGTTCGTCGTCGGCCGGCCGGACCTCGAGGAGACGCTCCGCCGCCTGCAGGCGTACGCCGAGGCCGGCGCGGACTGCCTCTACGCGCCGGGGATCGACACCGCCGAGCAGGTGTCCGCCGTGGTCGCCGCAGTGGCGCCGAAGCCGGTGAACCTGCTCGCCAACTCGCCGTTCACCACCGTTGCGGAGGCCGCCGAGCTCGGCGTCCGCCGGATCAGCGTCGGCGGCACGCTCGCGCGCACCGCATGGGCCGGCTTCCTCGCCGCCGCCGAGGAGATCGCGACCGAGGGCACGTTCACGCGGTTCACGGGACTGCCGAACGTCAACGCGCTCTTCGAGCGGTAGCTCGGTCCCTAACCAGTCGAGCCGAGAGCCGCGCGGATGCTGTCGAGCGCCTTGTTCTCCTGCGGCGAGACGTCCTTGGCCGCCTCCGCCACCGATTGCGAGAGCTCCAGGACGAGCTGCCGGTACGCAGGGAGATCCTCCGGCGACTTCGCCTCCAGCACCGTGACGGCCTGCTCGAGGGCTGCCACCGTGCTCCGCTCGATCTCTTCCGGCGACGCGGTCATCCCGAACGGCCGATCGTGCCCGGCGACCAGGTCGCGGACGAGAAGGCTGTCGCTGTGCTCGTGGGCCTCTCGTAGATGGTGGGCGAGGGCGTTCGCCTCCTTGAAGCTGTCGAAGAACCCCCGGTCGATGATCGCGACGAACATCCCCGCGCCGGCGATCCCCTCCTGCATCGCCTTCCATTCCTCGTCGGTGAAGTCAGCTCTGGTGGCCATGCAGTGGAGTATGGCGCAGCCGACGTTGGATCGTTCCGCCGAGCGAGCCCCGGAGCGGAGGCGAGCAGCCGTGAGACGGGCCTACTTGGTGCCGTAGAGGCGGTCGCCGGCGTCGCCGAGGCCCGGGACGATGAACCCGCGCTCGTTCAGGCCACGGTCGACCGCGGCGCACACGACGTGCACGTCGGGGTGCTGCCGGTGCACCTCATCGATCCCCGGCGGCGCTGCGACGATGCAGACGAGTGTCACCGACTGGGCTCCCGCCTCCTTCACCGCCGCGATCGCCGCACAGCTCGAGTGACCGGTCGCGAGCATCGGGTCGAGCACGATCGCGTCCCGCTGCGATAGGTCGTCGGGGAGCTTGAGGTAGTACTGGACGGGCTCGAGCGTCTCTTCGTCCCGATACATGCCGACGAACCCGACCCGGGCACTGGAGACGAGCGAGAGAACGCCGTCGAGCATCCCTACGCCGGCCCGCAGCACCGGGCAGACGGCGACCTTCTTGCCGGAGATGCGCTGCACCGTCATCCGCTCGAGCGGCGTCTCGACCTCGGCGTCCTCGGTCGACATGTCCTTCGTCGCCTCGTACGTGAGCAGGAGCGTGATCTCGTTCGCGAGCTTGCGGAAGTGGACGGTAGGCGTCTCCCGGTCGCGGAGGTAGCCGAGCTTGTGCTGGATCAGCGGGTGCTCGACGACGGTGAGGCGCGGTTCCGTCAAGCGACGTACGTGGTGTAGCCGCGGAAGCCCTCGTAGAGCGGCCGCTTTGCACAGAGCGCCGCGACCCGCGAGCGCAGCCCGTCGAGATCCGGCGACTCGGTCAGCGCCTCGCAGATGATCCGTCCCACCTCGCGAAAGTCGTCCTCGTCGAAGCCGCGCATCGTCATCGCCGGCGAGCCGAGCCGGATGCCCGAGGTCACGAAGGGCGACCGCTCGTCGAACGGGATCGTGTTGCGGTTGACGGTGACGTCGATCTCGTGGAGGCGCTCCTCGGCCGCCTTACCCGTCCACTCGGAGGCGCTCAGATCGACGAGCAGGAGGTGCGTGTCGGTGCCGCCGGTGACGAGCGAGAGCCCGCCCTCGAGCAGCGTCTCGGCGAGCGCGTCGGCATTGCGGCGGATCTGCGCCTGGTACTCGCGGAAGGCGTCGGTCATCGCGATCCGGAAGCACGTCGCCTTCGCGGCGATCGTGTGCTCGAGCGGCCCGCCCTGCATCCCGGGCATCACGGCCGAGTCGAGCGCCTTCGCGTGCTCCTCGCGGCAGAGGATGAAGCCCGCGCGCGGGCCGGCGAGCGTCTTGTGCGTCGTCGAGGTGACGAAGTCGCAGTGCTCGACCGGATTCGGCTGGATGCCCGCGGCGACGAGCCCGGCGAAGTGCGCCATATCGCAGACGAGGATCGCCCCGACCTCGTCCGCGATCGCCCGGAAGCGGTCGGTCTCCACCGTGCGGGGGTAGGCGGAACCGCCGCACACGAGCACCTTCGGGCGCGCCTCCTTGGCCTTCGCGAGCACCTCGTCGTAGTCCACGGTCATCGTCTCGCGCGAGACCTCGTAGTGCGCGACGTTGTAGAGGCGGCCCGAGAAGTTGACCTTGTGGCCGTGCGTGAGGTGGCCGCCCTGGGGAAGCGCGAGCGCCATCAGCGTGTCCCCCGGCTCCATCACGGCGGCGTAGACGGCCATGTTCGTCTGCGCGCCCGCGTGCGGCTGCACATTCGCGTGCTCGGCGCCGAACAGCTCCTTCGCGCGGTCGATCGCGAGCTGCTCGATCTCGTCGATGACCTCGCAGCCGCCGTAGTAGCGGCGGCCGGGATACCCCTCGGCGTACTTGTTCGTGGGCACGGAGCCGACGGCTTCGAGCACGGCCGGCCACGTGAAGTTCTCGGAGGCGATCAGCTCGATCTGCCCGCGCTGGCGCTCGAGCTCCGCGCCGATGAGCCGGGCGATCTCGGGATCGACCGTGTCGAGCCCCGCCTGCTTCA
>JAICLM010000201.1 GCA_025927435.1 Thermoleophilia bacterium
ACGGGGGGATTCGCCCGCAGCTCGGAGACGAGAGCCTCGTACCCGTTCAGTTCGCTCCAGTCAGCTGCGGACATCGGACATCTCCTCCTCGAGTCGTTTCAGGGCCCGGCTGAGCCGGGTCGAGCAAGCGGTTCCACTGATTCCCAGCACGCGCGCCGCGCTCGGGCCGTCGAGCTCGAGCAGCACGCGCAGCGCGACGACCTCGCGCTCCGCCGGTGTCAGCCGCCGCAGAGCCCCGTCGAGCTCGGGAGAAAGGCCTTCCGAGAAGACGGACTCCTCGAGCAGCACCTCGTCACGGCTGTAGCTCTCCTCGCGCCGCTGGCGCCTAGCCTCGGCCCGGAACCAGTCGACGGCGGCGGAGTGCGCGATGCGGCAGAGCCATGTGCGAGGCGCGCCGCGGCGCGGGTCGAAGCGGCGCCAGCTGCGGAAAGCACGCTCGAACGTCTCCGCCGCGAGATCCTCCGCCGCCGCACGGTCGCCGGTGAGGTAGACGAGATAGCGGTAGACGGCGTCGAGGTGCTCCGCGACGACGTCCGCGAAGGACGGTGCTGCCACCCGACCCGGTGGCCGGACGACTGCCGGCAGCGCGTTCACGGCCTTCATACGGCGCCGGGTGCCCGAACTGTCACACCCGAACGGTAGGACGAACGTACGCTGGAAGCCAAATGCGCCGGCTCCTGCTCCTCGTGTGCGCGCTCGTCTGGGTGGACACGCTGCTCTACTCGGCGCTCACGCCGCTCCTCCCCCACTTCGAGGAGACTCTCGACCTGTCGAAGACGTGGGTCGGCGTGCTCGTCGCCGCCTACGCGGCCGGCGCGCTCGTCGGCGGGCTCCCGGGCGGAGCCGCAGCCGCCCGCCTCGGCGCGCGGCGCGCCGTCCTCGTCGGCCTAGCGCTCATGGGCCTCTCGAGCCTCGCGTTCGGGTTCGTCGACGGCTTCTGGCCGCTCGCCGGAGCCCGCTTCCTGCAGGGAGTGGGCAGCGGCTTCACCTGGGCGGGCGCCTTCGCATGGCTGCTCGCGGCCACTCCGGGCAGCCGCCGCGGCGAGGTGATCGGGACCGCCATGGGCGCCGCCGTGTTCGGAGCGCTGCTCGGGCCGGTGCTCGGGGGAGCCGCCGCGCTGATCGGCCGGGACGTGGTGTTCACGCTGCTGGCCGCCCTCGCAGTGGTGCTCGCCGTCTGGACGCTGCGTCTCGAGCCTGTCCCGCCCGAGATGCCGTCGCTCGCCGCCATGCGACGGGCGCTGCGCGACAACCTCTTCCTCGGCGGGCTCGTCCTGATGGCGCTGCCGTCGTTCCTGTTCGGTGTCCTCTCGACGCTCGCACCGCTCCACCTGGCGGCGGCCGGCTGGGGAGCGGCGGGGATCGCCGCCGTCTGGCTCGTCAGCGCAGGCGTCGAGACCGTGATCTCGCCGGTCGCCGGTCGCGTGCTCGATCGCCGCGGTGTCCTGCTCCCGATCCAGCTGGCGCTCGCGATCTCCGTACCAATCTCCATCGGTCTCGCGGTCGGACCGCGACCGCTCGCCTACGTGCCGCTCATCGTTCTCGCCGGAGGAGCGTACGGCGCGCTCTTCACCCCCGCGTTCGCCCTGATTGCCGAGGGCGCCGAGCGCAGCAGGCTCGCGCAGGGGATGGCCTTCGGGCTGATGAACGCAGCCTGGGCCATCGGAGCGCTGGTCGGTCCGGCGGCCGGAGGCGCGGTCGCCGCGGCCTCCGGCGACGTCGTTCCCTACGTCGTCTCCGCGGGTCTCTGTGCGGCCGCGCTGGCGGGGGTGCGCCGCGCGCGGCAGCGCACCGCCGCCCGTGCGGTGCCGTCAGACCTCGCGGGTTAGCGGCTCGTTCGCGGCTGCTGCGTCCTCGTCCTCAGCGCGATCATCTACCTCTGGGCCATGGCGGTCGCGCTGCCGACCGAGCGGATCGAGGAGATGATCGGGGAGGTCGAGCTCCCTGTGGGTGAGCCGGCCGGGCGGTGGGTGACGACGGGCTCACGCGCCGATGTGCTCATGTTCACCTCCCGTGGATCTGGCGCTGTAACGGCTCGGTGGCCGCGTCGGATACGTCTTGCAAGTCGTATTTCGAGCTCCGCCGCGGCCAGCGTCCCCACTCGCCGAAGACGACGACGAGCGCCGGCACGAGGACCGAGCGGACGATGAACGTGTCAAGCAGAATCCCGACCCCCATCGCGAACGCCATCACGGCAAACGGGGTAATCGGGATGATCGCGAGCATCGCGAAGCTCAGGGCGAGCGCAACGCCGGCCACGGTGATCGCGCGCCCGGCACGGGGCGCGGCCACGGCGACCGCCTCCTGCAGCGGCCGGCGGTCGGCCTCCTTCCAGATCCTCCCGACGACGAAGATGTTGTAGTCGGAGCCCAGCGAGAGCAGGAGCACCGAGAACGCGACCGGGATGTAGTACGGCAGGCCGGCGTCGTGGAGGACGTTCGTGAAGAAGTAGATCGTGAGGCCGAAGGTCGCGGCGAGCGCGGCGGCGCTCGCGAGCAGCAGATAGAGCGGCGCAAAGAGCGACCGCAGGAAGAGCACGAGGAAGACGAAGTTGACGGCGAAGGCCACGAGGATGACGCGCCAGAGCGACGTGTTCGTCGCGTCCACGGTCTCGGCGCCGAGAGCCGTCTCCCCGCCCCACCCGACGGTCGCGCCGCCCAGCCCGACGCGCCGGAGCAGCTCCGGCAGCGTCCGCTGGAGCCGCTCGAGGTGCCCGATCGCCGGAGCCTCGGTCGGATCGCTGTCGAAGATGATTGCGAAGCGAGCTGCTCCGCCCCGCGCGACGAAGGCGCCGCCGAACCGGTGACCCGCGGGCAGGTCACCGGCGCCGATGACGCCGGCGACGTGGGGCTGCCGCTCGAGCTCCGCCTGGAGCCGGTCGAGCGCGGGCCCCTCGCCCTGGATCTTCGGATCCTTCAGGAGCAGCTCGGTGGGCGCGACGACGCCCGGCGCGAAGCCCTGGCCCGCGGCCTGCGCGCTCACGGCGACCGGGTTGTTCGAAGGCAGGCTGTCCACGAGCTGCAGCCCGAGGGGAAGCCCGTTCCGGAGGCCCGTCGCGGCGGCGGCGAGACCCGCGAAGACGACGAGCGCGAGCAGGAGCGCAACGGGCTTTCGCGTGACGAAGTGCGAGACCTTCTTCCGCCACTCGCGCACGGGCGGCGGGCCCTGCCGGAGACCCGGCCAGAACAGTGCCCGCCCCAGCAGTCGCAGCATCGCCGGCACGAGCAGCACCGAGACGAGGAGGCCGGTGGCCACGGTGATCGCCATTCCGGGGCCGAAGGAGCGGAAGAAGCCGAGCGTCCCGAGCATCAGCGAGGCGACGCCGAAGGAGACGACGGCGCCGGCCGTGAACACGATCGGCGTGTTGAGCTGGGTGGAGCGGCGCACGGCCTCGCGTGCCGGCAGCCCGTCCCGGAACGCCTCACGCGCGCTCGTGAAGTAGAAGACCGAGTAGTCGGTGACGATGCCGAGCATCAGCGCGACGGCGACTCCCTGCAACTCGTTCGGCATCGTCAGGCTCGAGTTCTCTGCGATCCAGCCCAGGATGTGCTGCGAGATGAGGAACGCGAGACCGGCGCAGAGCACGGTCAGGATCGGCGCCAGGACGGCGCGCAGGGCGATCCCGACGATCAGGACGATCAGCAGGACCGTCGCTCCTTCCGTCCAGTGAAGCCTGCTGGAGAGAAGGTTGAATTGCTCGAGGCGGGCGGCCTCGGCGCCGGTGCTGCCGACCGTGTCGAGCCGCGGCCCGAGGTAGTCCGCGTAGCGCTTGGCATCGGTGACCGCAAGACCGGACGGAGTCGAGTGCGGGAAGTACAGGAAGGTCACGATCGTCGTCCCGTGCTCGCGCGACGAGGGGACGATCCCGAACGTGTTCATGATCGGGACCGCGACGATGCCGCGCAGCGACGGCACCCTGTGCTGGTCCACCGCGAGCGCCTTCGCCAGCGTGGCGCGTTGCACGTCCGCAGCGAGGCCGTTGGGATTGCGCTGGACGACCGCGTACGGCGTGGAGACGGGAGCTCCGAAGAGCTTGGCCGACTCCCGCTCGACCGCGAGCGCCGTCGGATGGTTCGGCAGCAGCGCGTCGCTCGTCGCCGTCGGAGCCGAGGCGATCGAGGGCAGGTAGCGGTACGAGCCGTACACGGCCGCCGCCACGATCACGACGAGCAGCGGCGCCAGCCAGACGACGACAGAGGCGTAGGCACGTGCGAGACGTCCGGCGGCCGGCGGCTCGGCCGGTTCCGCCTCGCCGCTCTGCCGCC
>JAICLM010000149.1 GCA_025927435.1 Thermoleophilia bacterium
AGCGGTCGAAGCGCCCGGCGTCGTCCGGGAAGATGCGCAGCCGCGCGACCTTGCCCGCGAGGCGAGCCGCTTCCTCCGGACCGTCGCCGCGTGCGACGCCCAGAAGCACGCAGAGACCGCGCCCGATCTCGCCGCCCGGCGTCACTCGCGCCCGCGAGACGCGCTGCACGACCGCTCGCACGACGGGAAGCTAGTCGAGCTCGCGGATGCGGGCGCGGTACTGCTCCGACGCCGGGCGGAGCGAGCTCGCGAGCTTGTAATGCGTGTTGGCCTCGACGTCGCGCCCCTGCTTTTCGAGGCAGCGGCCGAGCGCGTAGTGCGCGTAGTCGTTGACCGGAGAGAGCTCCAGCACCTTGCGGAACTCCTCCTCGGCCTCGCTCCAGCGCCGGATCCGGAAGTACGCGATGCCGAGCGCCTCGCGGATCGAGGCCTTGTCCGGCTCTCGTCGCTTTGCCTTCTCGAGCGCGACGGTCGCCTGGGCGGCCATGCCCGCCCGCAGATGACGGCGGCCGCGCTGGAAGAGGCTGTAGGTCGATTCGCTCATGTGACCGCTATCCGCTCCCGCTACCCGCCGATGCCGTTGCGTCAACCGCCACGGGCCGCGCAAGCGACCGCAGGGAGAGGAGCCCGCGGGCCCGCTCCCGCCGGGTGAGCCCGCGGCGCGCCTGCTCGAGGAGGGTGCGCAGCTCGCGCTTCGCCGTGAGAGCCGCGGCCGCCGCGCCCTCGGACCGCCCGAACCGGGCGGCCGTGGCCGCCGCCACGAACGCCTCCGCCCCGATCCCGAACTCCCGCTTCACGATCTCGCCGAGCTCGCCGAGCGTCGCGCTGCGCGGCGCCTCGATGCGCTGGTCGAGGAGGAACGAGGCGAGCTCCTGCCGGCAGGCGGCGGCGACGCCGCGCGGTTCACGGCGAGCGCTGCGAATCATGCGCGAAGCGATCTTGGTCAGCACGATGGCCGCCAGCACCACGGCAAGACCCGCGAGGAGAAGGAGCACCGGCCGGCTGCGATCGCCGCCGCCGCCCACGCCCAGCGCCGGTCCAGGGAGCGGGCGACGAGGCCCCCGGTCGAACCCGTTGGCCTTGCGCAGCTTCTGCTCGACCGGCGACGCATTCCCACCGCGTCGGAACGGCTCCCCTGTCGGCAACCTCGCATCGCTCGCGTTTATCGCCGGCACCCCGGCCTGTGTGTCGCGCGGCGCAGCGCCGAGCGCAGCCGGAGTCGGATCGAACGGCAGCCAGCCGTAACCCTTGAACCAGACCTCGACCCAGGCGTGCGCCTCGCGGTCGGTGATCTTCCAGACGTGCTGCTTGGAGTCGTACGTCCCTCCCGCGAACCCGACCGCCACCCGGGCGGGAATCCCGAGGTAGCGGAGCATGAGCGCCATCGCGCCCGCGAAGTACTGGCAGTAGCCGGCGTGGGTGCGGGTCACGAATCCCACCAGTGCCGGTGCGACGACCTTGGGGTGGTTCGTGTAGCGGAAGTTGATCGAGAGGAACCACTGCTGGAGCTGCTCGACGGCGTCGTACGGCGTGCGGGCACCGCCGGCCACCCGCTCCGCGAGGCGCTCGAGCGGGCGGTACGCGTAGAGGTCGGTTCCTCGGGTCGTGATCCCGTGCAGCACGACTGTGCGGTCCGGAGAGCCGAACGGCGGCACGTTCAGACCGTCGGCGACGGTCAGTAGGCCCTGATCTGCGAGCTGCGCCGGGTACTCGGGCGGGGAGCGGCGCAACGCGGCCGGGGACGGGCGGTCCGTGTGGCTCCAGACGGTGTAGCGAAACCCCTTCGGGAGGTTCTGGTCGAGGGAGGCGAACCCCGGTTGGGGAGTGATGAGCGGTGCGCCGGCGGCCGCCTTGAAACGCACCGGGATGCTCCCGCCGACGAGGTGCGGGTCGGCAAGAGACGCCACCGTCACGACCTGGCGCGTCTGGTTGCTCGGCCGCCGGGCGGCCGCAGGTTCGAGCGAGTCGGCCGAGCGAGGTATCCCGATCGCCCAGGCGTCGTCGCGGAAATCGTCGAGCACGGCCGCGCGCAGGTACGTGGGCGGCCGAGCGGACTGGATCTCGAGAACGGTCGTGGGGTGTCCCGAGAACCTGAGGCCACCGTACTGCGCGTTCCAGACGAATCCCACGTTGGTCGGCCCGGTTGCGACATGCGCCAGGTTCCACGACTGCCAGTGCACGAGCCCGTGGCGGGCGGCCGTCGCCGAGCCGACCGCGACCGCCGCGACTGCGACGACCGCGCCTGCAGGGATCGCGAGCGCCGGGAGACGGTGGGAGCCGAGCCCCGCAAGGATGACGAGCGCGGCGGCGAGGATTGCGGCGCCCATGGCGACGCCGCGAGACGGGCCGAGCAGCGTCGCCGGCCAGCCCGCGCCGAGCAGGAGCATGAGAGCGCTCAGCACCGGCCTCCGCGCGGCGACGAGCAACGTGACGCCCAGCGCGAAGAGGAAGAGGCCCGAGAGCACGAGCTGGTTCATCGCCTCGTGCACCCGGGGGTCGAACGGGAGATGGGTGCCGTAGAAGTCGCTGAAGCCGTTCCCGAACCGCGTCCCGATCATCGAGAGCGAATCCGCGAGGCCGAAGGCCGAGCGAGGCTGGTCGAGCCGCCAGGGCAGGAGATCGACTCCCACCGCAACCTGCGCCGCGATCACCGTCGCCGCCACCGCGCCGACCGCGCGGACCGCGCGACGCGAAGGCAAGGCAGCCCCCAGTGCGAGAGCGAGGAGCGCGAGCACGCGCCAGAGCGATCCGACCGGCTGCTCGAGGCGGAGCCAGGCCACGGCGACGACGACGAGCGGGAGGGCGCTTACCGCTGCGGTCCGCGCCGCGTTACGCACGTGCCACCTCCGCCGCTCCCGCACCGTGGAGGGCAGTGGCCAGATCGTCCCCGTGCCGCACGACGGCGATCGGGACGCCGGCCGCCTGCAGGCGCAGGAGATCGGGTTCCGGGCGACTTCCTCGTCCCGCGAAGCTCGCCGCCTCCACGTGGACGAGCGCCACGGGCCGGCGCGTGAGCGCGCGCTCGAGCAGTCGGTCCACCAGCGACCGCTCCACCCGGGACGTGACGACCACGAGCTCGAGCGAGCGCGCAGACGGGCCGTCCGCCGAGCGCAGCAGCGCGGCCACGGGACTCCGGGCGTCCGGCTCCGCAGCCGCCAGGAGCTCGAGCGCGCGCTGCCACTCCGGCCCGTCCGCCGAGACGCTCTGTACGTCGCGCCCGGCGGTGTTCAGAACGAGCGTGCAGCGGCGACCGCGCCGGACATGCGCGAAGAGGACCGAGCCGGCGACGCGGACGGCGGCGTCGAAGGACGAGTCGGGAGGCGAGCCGGCGACCGCTGCGGGATCTCCGTCGAGCAGGACTGCGACCTCGTCGCGCGGCGCGTCCTCCAGCTCCTTCACCATCAGCGAGCCGCGCCGCGCGGTCGACGGCCAGTGGACGCGCCGCAGCGACTCGCCCTGCTGGTAGTCGCGGACGCTGTGGAGGTCGAAGCCGACGGGCCGCCGCAGCAGGAGCTGCCGGCCGTGCTCGGGCCCGGCGCCGCCGTCGAAGAAGAGCCGCTCGAGCTCGGTCAGCCGCGGATAGACGACCAGCGCTTGCTCGTCCTCCACCGACAGGTCCGCCTCGGCGAGCCCGAACGGGTCTGAGATCGCCAGCCGGACGGGCTCGAAGCGGTGGCGTCCCCGGGGGACGTCGCGAAGGTGATAGGAGCCCCAGTGCCGGCCCCGGCCGTGCGGCCGCAGCTCGAGCACCTCCTCCCCGAGCCGCCCGACGTGCTCGTGGGCGACGACGTTCGGCAGCGGGACGCCGGGCTCACGCTCGAGCTCGAGCTGGATCCTGACGTCCTCGCGCTCGACCAGGTCCTCGTGCCGCCAGCGCCGCTTGATCTGCGGCTGCCGCAGCGTGATCCGCACCCACGCGACGGAGAGCGGCACGACGAGGACGAGCCCCGCCGCGACCGGGTAGAGCGCGGGCGAACCGAAGACGATCGCGACGACCCAGCAAAGAATCCCCAGACCAAGTACCGCTCGACCCCGGGCGGTCATCAGACCGGAACCGGCGTGCGCGCGAGCGCGTCCGCGACGAGCTCCGCCGGGCCGAGCCCGGCCGAGCGAGCCTCCGGCGCGAGGATCAGGCGATGTGCGAGCACCGGCGCCCCGACCGCCTTGACGTCGTCGGGAGTGACGTAGTCCCGGCCGTCGGCGAGCGCGCGTGCCTTCGCCACCCGCAGGAGCGCGATCCCGGCGCGCGGGCTCGCACCGAGGTAGAGCCGCTGGTCGCTCCGCGTCTGCCGCAGCAGCGCGACGACGTAGCGCCCGAGGCTCTCCTCGACGTACACGTTGCGCGCGGCCTCCACGAGCCGCAAGACGTCGGCCGCGCCGGCGACGGCGGGCAGCGACTCGAGCGGCGGCCCACTGGCGCCGGAGGCGCCAGGGTCTATCCGCTGGGCGCCGCCGGCTCTGCCGGTGGCGCTTCCAGCACCCCAGCTCGTCTGCTCGTCGAGCATGCGCGCCTCCTCGGCGAGCGGCGGGTAGCCGAGCGAGACCCGCATCGTGAAGCGGTCGAGCTGGGCCTCCGGCAGCGGATACGTCCCCTCGTACTCGATCGGGTTCTGGGTCGCGATGACCATGAACGGCGCCTCGAGCGGGTACGTCACCCCGTCCACGGACACCTGCCGCTCCTCCATGCACTCGAGGAGCGCGGCCTGGGTCTTGGGCGAGGCGCGGTTCACCTCGTCCACGAGGAGGAGGTTGGCGAACACGGGGCCGGGCCTGAACTCGAACTGGTTCTGCTGCTGGTTGAAGACGTTGACGCCGGTCACGTCCGACGGCAGCAGGTCCGGTGTGAACTGCAGGCGGGAGAAGTGGCAGTCGAGCGAGCGGGCGAGCGCCTTCGCGAGCATCGTCTTGCCGACGCCCGGGAAGTCCTCGATGATCGCGTGCCCCTCCGCGACGAGGCAGAGCACGATCAAGCGCAGCGTCTCGTCGGGCGCGTGGACGACTCGGCCGAGGTTCTCGGCAATCGTCCGGATCAGCCCGTTCGGGACCGGTTCGACGGCGCGCTCAGCCATGTCCGATCAGGGTCTCCACCTCGTCGAGGATTGCCGCTGCAACTTCCTCTTTCGGTGCTTTCGCAACCGGGCGCTCGCCGGATCCCGCGAGCAGCGTCACCTCGTTGTCGGCGGCGTCGAAGCCGATGTCGGGCCGCGAGACGTCGTTGAGGACGAAGAGGTCGACGCCCTTGCGCGCGAGCTTCTCGCGGGCCCGCTCGAGACCCGCATCGCCGGTCTCGGCGGCGAAGCCCACGAGGAGCTGGTTCTCGCGACGGCTTTCGCCGAGCGCCGAGAGGATGTCGGTCGTCGGCTCGAGCTCGAGCGTCCAGGTGGCGGTGTCCTTCGGGCGCTTCGCGGCGAGCGCCTCGGCAGGCCGGTAGTCGGCCACCGCCGCGGCCATGACGATCACGTCGGCCTCCGCCGCCCGGGAAAGCGCCTCGCGCTCGAGATCGCCTGCGGTCGGCGTCTCCACCACGTCGACCCCGGCCGGCGCCGGCACCGCGAGGTTCGCCGCGAGCAGCGTCACCTCGGCCCCGCGCCGCCGCGCCTCCGC
>JAICLM010000154.1 GCA_025927435.1 Thermoleophilia bacterium
CCCGCGTGTGCGATGCGCTCGCGTCCAGCGGCGAGCATCTCGGGACTCTGGTCGACGCCGACGACCCTCCGCTCCGCGCCGGCGCGCACCAGCTCGATTGCGACGGCCGCCGTCCCGCTCGCGACGTCGAGCACGCGGCCCACCTCGGGTGGGATCCGCGAGACCAGGAACGAGCGCCAGCGCGGGTCCTGCCCGAACGAGAGCAGCCGCGCGTAGCGATCGTACGTGGGGCCAAGCGGTGCGAACAGCTCGCGCGCGTGGCGGGTGCGGGCAGAGGCCTCCACGGCCCTATTCTGGCCGCATGACGGTACTCGAGGACGTCGGCCGCATCGCGGACGCCGCCGCCGCCTTCGCGGAGCCGGGTGAGGAGCTCGCCGGCGTCCTCGTGGCGGAGACTCTCGGCCGGCGCGTCTATCTCTGCGCCTTCGAGTCCGCCGGGGGACGAGCGTGGCTCGCGTTCGGCCCGGGTGCGGAGCCGCTGACCGAGGGCCGGCTCGTGCGTGAGGCTGCCTCGCTCGCCGCGCTGTGCGAGGTTGCCGAGGAGTCGGCGGGCGGCGGGCACCTCGCGGAGCTGCGGGCACGGCTCGCAGAGCTGCGCGCGACGGACAATCCCGAGGGAATCGACGAGGCCGAGGCCGCCGCCGCGGCCCTCGCCGGGACGCTGCAGCCGGAGCCGCGCGTGGCGAGCGGCGCCTACCTCGATGCGCTCGGTTCCGCGTCGCGACGGCTCGAGCAGGCACTCGGGGAGAGTGGCGCTTCTCCCTTCGCCTCGGCGATGCAGGCGGCGCTCGGTTCGGTCGAGGAGCTTGCGTCCGACGTCGAACGCAACTACAAGATGGCGCTGGGATGAGCGGCGAGCTCGAGAAGCGCGCATCGGATGCCGAGCGGGAGCAGGTCGTCGTCCGGCTGCGCGATGCCTCCGCCGAGGGTCGGCTGACGCTCGAGGAGCTCGCGGATCGCACGGCGCTCGCCTTCACCGCGCGGTCGCACGCCGAGCTTGCGCCGCTGACCGAGGACCTGCCGGCCGCGCAGCCGTCGTCCCGCCGGAAGCCGGTGCGTTGGATGGGTGCGGTGATCGGAGAGGTGGAGCGCAGGGGCCGCTGGCGGATCAGCGACCGCACGCGCGTCGTGATGGGGATCGGCGACTGCCACCTCGACCTCCGCAAGGCCGAGCTGGACGACGACGAGGTAACCGTCACGATCTCCCAGCTCATCGGCGACACGACGATCGTCGTTCCGCGCCATGTCGACGTCGAGCTCTCGGGCTTCTTCCTCATCGGCGACAAGTCCCTCACCGGCTCGGAGGAGGCGCTGCCGTCGGCAGCGCCAAGAGTGCACGTCCGCTCCTTCGGGCTGATCGGCGAGGTGAAGGTGGTACGCAGCTAAGCTGGCTCGATGGAAGGCGGCGGCTTCGGATTCCCCTTCGGCGGCGATCCCGAGGAGATCATGCGCGGCCTGCGCGAGTTCGCCGAGCAGCAAGCCGAGAGCGTCCAGGAGGCGCAGCGAGAGCAGTTCGCGACGCTCACGCTCAACACCGCCGTCGAGCTGACCGCCGCGGCATTGCAGCAGCTTCAGCCGCAGGGCGGCCCGGACGAGCAGGCGATCGCGCTCCGAGACGCGATGCGCGTTCTCTTCCCCGAGGCGGTGGCGCTCGTCAGCGCCGCGCGCCAGGGGTTCATGCGCGAGACCTGAGCCGAGCGGGCGGTCGAGCCCGCATAGAATCGCCGCGCCCGTGTCGCTGCTCGACTCCGCCCTCGTTCGCCTGCTGCCGGCGGTGCCGAAGCCCGTCGTGCAGCTCTTCTCCTCCCGGTACATCGCAGGCTCGACGTTGGTGGAGGCCGTCGAGTGCGTCCGCGAGCTGAACGCGGGCGGGGCGATGGCCACGGTCGACGTGCTCGGCGAGGAGATCACGCGCGAGGAGGAGACTCGCGCGATCACCCAGGCGTACCGCGACGTGTTCGACGCGATCGACGAGGCCTCACTCGACTCGAACGTAAGCGTCAAGCTCACCGCGCTCGGGCTCGAGCTCTCGTACGACCTCTGTCGCGAGAACCTTCTCGAGGTCGTGAGCGCGGCCGCGGGCTACGGGAACTTCGTGCGGATCGACATGGAGGACTCGTCCGCGACAGACGCCACGCTGCGGCTCTACCGGGAGCTCCGCGAGGACGGGCATGACAACGTCGGCGTCGTCCTCCAGGCGCGGCTGCGGCGCACGCTCGACGACGTCCACGCACTCGCCGATCTCCAGCCGAGCGTCCGTCTCTGCAAGGGGATCTACCTGGAGCCCGGGACGATCGCGTTCACCGAGTACGAGGCGGTGCGGGCGAACTTCGTCCGCTGCCTCGACGCGCTGCTCGAGGCCCGCTGCTACGTCGGTGTCGCGACGCACGACGAGTGGCTGATCGGGGAGTCGCTGGCGCGGATCTCGCAGCGCGGTCTCGGACCGCTCGAGTACGAGCTCCAGATGCTGCTCGGCGTGCGCGAGGAGCGGCGCGAGGAGCTCGTCACGGAGGGGCATCGCCTGCGCGTCTATGTCCCCTTCGGCGAGCACTGGTACGGCTACTCCGTGCGGCGGCTGCAGGAGAACCCGGCGATGGCGGGGACGATCGCGAAGGCGACGGCCGGGCGGGTTCTCCGCCTCGGTTCAGGGTGATCTGGGCCCGCGCGGAGGGCTGCCGCGTCACGCTCGCGGACGGGCGCGTGCTGCTCGACCTGACGGGCGGCTTCGGCGTCGCGGCGCTGGGGCACCGCAATCCGCGCATCCTGAAGGCGTGGCGCGAGCAGGAGGTCGTCCACGCGCTCGGGGATCTGGCCGACGCGGAGGTGACCCTGCGCCTGCGGGAGGCCTTGCCGCGGCCGGCGAAGCTCGGCGTGACCGGGGAGGACGCGGTCGAGATCGCGCTCCGCACGGCGCTGCTCGCGACGGGGCGGCCGGGCATCGTCGCCTTCGACGGCGCGTACCACGGCTCGGGGCTGCTCGCGCTCGCGGTGACGGGCTTCGAGCAGTTCCGCGAGCCGTTCGCGCCGTGGCTACCCGGGCCGGTGCATCGGTTCGTGTACGGCCAGGATCCGGGCCCGCTGCCCGAGGACGCCGGGTGCGTGATCGTCGAGCCGGTGCAGGGGAGGTCAGGGTCGCGCGTGCCGCCGGAGGGTTTCCTCGAGACGTTGCGCCGCCGGTGCGACGAGACCGGAGCCCTGCTCGTCATCGACGCGGTCTTCGCGGGGCTCGGCCGCGTGGGCGAGATGTGGCCAGGGGAGGAGCTCGCCGACGTGCTCTGCGTCGGCAAGGCTCTCGGCGGCGGGCTACCGCTCTCGGCGGCGCTCTTCTACCGCGATGGCCTGGAGGAGACCTGGCAGCTCGGGCCGGAGGACGTCTATACGCACACGCATGTCGGGAACCCGCTCGCGTGCGCCGCGGGTCTCGTGGTGCTCGAAGAGGTGCCCAGGATGCTCGACCGCGTGCGCGAGGCCGGCGAGTGCTTCGCGCAGGCCGGCTGGCGGGGCCGGGGCCTCCTCCGCGCCCGCGAAGGCGACGCGGAAAAGGCGCTCGAGCGGGGCGTGCTCGTCGTCCCGGCGGGCCTGGACGGCTCTCTGATCCAGGCGACGCCGCCGCTGACGATCACCGACGCCGAGCTCGAGGAAGCCCTCGACAAGCTGTCTTGAACGGACCTGCCTCGGTATCAGTTACCGAGACAGGTCCGCAGCAGCCAGCAACGGCTCCACGAACGGAATTGCGGAACCGGGCATGGCCAGACCGGCCACGTCTACGTATCAGATACCCGGACATGGCTGTTCCGATTTAGGAGCGGCGGGCGTAGAGGAGGAACGTCGCCGGGATGCGGCGGTCGTGGCGGCGGCGGGCGGTGCCACCCGGGTACTCCTCGAGTGCCTCGATTCGCAGGCCGGCGCGCACGAGCGCGCTCACGACCTGGCCGGTCCGCCAGAGCCGGTCTGAGTCGGCCGGGTCGCGGAAGTAGTCGTTCCGCCAGTGGAGAAAGCTGTCGACGCAATCCGCGATCGGGTGGTCGTCGAAGACGAGCAGCTCACCTTTCTCTCGCAGCGCCGCCACGATCCCGGTCGTCCAGGCGGCGAGGTCGTCGAGGTGGCCGAGCACGCCTTCGCCGGAGTAGACGAGGTCGAATCGGTGGCGCCGCAGCTGCCGCGGCAGCGATTGCGGGTCGCCGTCCACCCAGAGGATCTTCGGCCACCGCTCGCGCGCCGTCTCGAGCGCTCCCGGCCGCGCATCGACCCCGGTCGCGACGGCTCCCAGCTCCGCGAGAGCGGCCGTCGCCTCCCCCGTCCCGCAGTGGAGGTGGAGGACGCGCTTGCCCCTCAGGTCTCCGAGCGTACGCTGCACGATCGGCGGCAGCTCGACGGGCTCGGCGAGGGCTCTGTGCGCCGCGTCCCAGGCTCGGATGTTCTCCTCGGTCGGCTCCATCCGCGGCTCACGCCCCGAGCGAGTAGCCGCCGTCCACCACGACCGTCTGTCCGCAGATCATCGTCGCGTCCGGCGTGCAGAGGAAGGAGACGACCGCGGCGACGTCCTCGGGCTCGACGAGCCGCCCCGCCGGCGTCCGCTTCACCGTCGCGAGCATCTGCTCCTTGTTCGGGAACCAGTCGAGCGCCTCGGTGTCGACGACGCCTGCCGAGACGCAGTTGACGCGGATCCCCCGCGGCGCGAGGTCGAAGGCGAGGTAGCGCACCACCGACTCGAGCGCCGCCTTCGAGGTACCGACGAGGACGTAGTTCGGGAGGACGCGCTGCGAGCCGAGGCTCGAGATCGCGAGGATCGCGCCGCCTTCCTCCATCGCCGGCGCAGTCGCGCGAGTGAGAGAAAGCAACGCTCGTGCGTTTGCGGCCAGCGTCCAGTCCCAGTGCTTGTCCTCGGTCTCGAGCGCCGGGCGGATCACGCCGGTGGCGGCGTTGTGGACGACCACCCGGTACGGGCCGGCAGCGGCGAGCTCCTCGACCACCCGCGGCTCCGCGACGTTCCCTCGCACGAGCACCGCCTCGGCGCCGGCCGCCCGGACGAGCACCGCCGCCTCCTCGGCCGCGGTGTCGTTGCGCATGTAGCCGAGTACGGCACGGGAGGCCCCGTCGGCCACGAGCCGGAGCGCGATCGCACGGCCGATCCCGCGCGTCCCCCCGGTGACGAGCACCGAGGCGCCCTGGAGGCTCATCGCCTGGGCAGCGGCTCGTCGGCGGGCGCCGAGCTCGGCAGCTCGCTCCAGCCGGGCCGCGTCTGCGGCTCGCGACGGCTGTCGGCCGCCTTCGAAGACGCGTGCCCGAGCCGGTCGAGCAGCTCCATCTTCTCCTCCGCGTACCGCCGCACGGGGTGATCCCCGGGCAGGTCGAGCACGAGCTCGCGCACACGCGCGCGCAGCTGGTAGGCGAAGTGCGGGGTCGCGGGCCCGACGAGCGCGTCGACGTCGGTGAAGGTCGG
>JAICLM010000206.1 GCA_025927435.1 Thermoleophilia bacterium
AGTTCGGCGCGGAGGGGATCGGGCTCTGCCGCACCGAGCACATGTTCTTCGGCGCCGAGCGGCTGCCGGTCGTGCAGGAGATGATCCTCGCCGACACGGAATCCGGCCGGCGTGCGGCACTCGACCGGCTGCTGCCGTTCCAGCAGTCGGACTTCGAGGGGATCTTCGAGGCGATGGCCGGGCTACCGGTGACGATCCGCCTGCTCGACCCGCCGCTGCACGAGTTCCTGCCGAACGAGGCGGATGCGTCCGACGAGAAGATGCGCCGCCGGATCCAGGCGCTGCAGGAGTCGAACCCGATGCTCGGCACGCGCGGCTGCCGGCTCGGCCTGCAGTTCCCGGAGATCTACGAGATGCAGATCCGCGCGATCGCCCGCGCGGCGCGCGCGGTGCAGGAACGGACTGGAGACGCGCCGCTCGTCGAGGTGATGCATCCACTCGTCGCGTTTCGCGAGGAGCTCGCCCGGCTCCGCGACTTGACGGAGTCGGTGTGGGCGGAGGAGGCTCCCGGGGTCGAACACCTCGTCGGCACGATGATCGAGGTGCCGCGTGCCGCATTGCGCGCCGACGAGATCTCGGAGGTGGCCGACTTTTTCTCGTTCGGCACGAACGACCTCACGCAGACAACGCTCGCCTTCTCACGCGACGACGCCGAGGGCAAGTTCCTGACGACATATCTGGAGGACGGGGTGCTCGAGCGCAATCCGTTCGAGTCGATCGACATCGACGGCGTCGGCGACCTGATGCGCATCGCGGTCGAGCGCGGACGCGGCGCAAAGCCCGAGATCAAGCTCGGGATCTGCGGCGAGCACGGCGGCGAGCCCCGCTCGATCGCGTTCTGCCACGAGCTCGGGCTCGACTATGTGAGCTGCTCCCCGTTCCGCGTCCCGCTCGCACGCCTCGCGGCGGCGCAGGCAGCGCTCGAGGAAGCCGGCTCGAGCTCGTACGTCGCAGCAGGCGGCTAGCACGCGCGGCCTGCACATGCCCCCTTTTCCACACCGCTTCGCCGGGCGGCGGCCTCAGAGGTTCCCCAGAGGACCCTCAGAGGCAGGCTTGGGGTTAGAGCTGCGCGACGAGCCGCTTCGGCGCGGTCATCCGGTAGCTCTCCTCGATCAGGTCCGCAAGCTCGTCCCAGTCCTGTGCGACATCGAGGTACGCGCCGACCCAGCCCTTCGAGCCGACGTAGGGAGGGACGAAGAACCGCTGCGGGTCGTCGCCGACGAGGAGTTGCTGGACGCCTTCCGGAGCTTTGAACCACGCCGACCAGCGAGCGACCTTGTGCAGCGAGTGGCGCATGCAGAAGATCTTGCCGCGCACCTTGAACGTCGGGTTGCCGACGCCGCCTGCCTCCTCGGCCTCCGGAAAGCGAAGGCAGATCGCTCGTAACCGCGCGAGCGCCTCGTCCGTCATGCGTACGCGCGAGTCTTCACGTACGCGATCACAACCGCGATCGCGATCACACCGAGCGTCGCGGCGATGCTGATCGCGGCGGAGCGGCGGAACTGGAGGAGCACGAGCATCAGCGCGACGCCGCCGATCAGTCCGCCGACGTGACCGCCGATCGAGATGCCCGGCACCGCGAATGTGAAGACGAGGTTGAGCACGATCAGAGCAGCGATCTGTCCGCCGGTCGAGATGTGGCGCCGCCGTTCGAGCACGAACAGCGCGCCGAAGACGCCGAAGATCGCGCCGGACGCGCCGGCCGTTGCGCCGTTCGGCTCGAGCCACAGCGCGCCGGCGGACCCCGCGATCCCGGCGGCTACATAGAGGCCGAGGAAGCGCCAGCGACCGATCACCTGCTCGAGCAGGCTCCCCGCGATGTAGAGCCCGTACATGTTCATGCCGAGGTGGAGCGGCCCGTAGTGCAGGAACGCCGCGGTCAGCATGCGCCACCATTCGCCGTGCGCGACGCCCATCGGCGCACCGCCGAAGTGGAAGACGCCGGAGGCGAAGAGCGCCCCGTGCTCGTAGATCCAGTTGCCGGTGCCGTTGACCTGGCCGCCTGCGGCGAGCTCGGCGAGATAGACCGCGACGTTGAGGCCGATCAGCCCGAGCGTGACGGCGTTCACGCGGCGCGCGCCCACACTGGAGACCGCCCGCGTCACCTTCTGCACGCCCTGCGGCTTGCCGGAATGCTCGGGGCAGCGCAGGCCGACGGGCGCGGGCGTCATGCACTCGTAACAGATGGGCCGGCCGCACTCCGAACACGAAAGTCCTGTTTCCCGGTCCGGGTGGCGATAGCAGTAGCGGGGGGCTTCCACGCGGCTAGCGTATCGGCGTGTGCGTCGACGTTGCCTCCACCGCGTGAAGCGCGTCGCGTTTCCCTCGCGCTCGCTCGAGCATCACGGCTCGACGGGCTTCACTCATTCGCGCCTCGGCCGCGGCGAGCTGCAGGCCTCTCTCGTCGAGCTGGACGGCGTGATCGGCGGACATAAAGCGGCCTCGTCGCAGCTCCTCGTGGTCCTCGACGGCCGTGTCAGCTGTGCGACGCGAGGGGAGACGGTCGAGCTGCGTGTGGGCGAGGCCGTGCTGTGGCAGGAAGGTGAATGGCACGAGACGCGTTCTCTCGAGGCGTCACGCCTCCTGATCCTGGAAGGAACACTGAGATGAGCGAAGCGGAGAATCTGTTCGGCGAGGAGCACGTGCGCCGCTACCGCGAGACCGGCGGCGAGGTCGGTCACGACTGGAAGCGCGGCTCGAAGATCCTCCTCCTGACCACCAAGGGTCGCAAGAGCGGTGAGCCGCGCACGACGCCGCTGATCTACGAGAACGTGGGCGACGCCTACGTGGTCGTCGCGTCGAAGGGAGGCGCACCGGAGCATCCCGGGTGGTACGCGAACCTTGCGAAGACGCCCGAGGTCGAGCTGCAGGTACGCGACGAGGTCTTTCCCGCACACGCACGCGTCGCCGACGGCGAGGAGCGCGAGCGTCTGTGGAAGCTCGCGGCGCAGCAATGGCCCGCCTACGACGACTATGCGAAGAAGACGGAGCGCGAGATTCCGGTCGTCGTGCTCGAGCGCGTCTAGAGAGACCGGCCTGCGAGGCCTCCGAGGTAGACGAACACGATCCCGATCACAACGCTGCCGACGGTGTAAGCAACTGCGACCGCGATGTCACGCGCCTCGACGAGCGACAGGCTCTCCTGCGCGAAGGTCGAGAAGGTCGTGTAGCCGCCGATCACGCCCAGCACCAAGCCGACACGCAGCCAGGCCGGCAGGTGATGGCGATCGACGAGCGACACGCTGATCAGGCCGATCAGGAAACAGCCGCTGAGATTGATCGCGAACGTGGCCCAGGGGAAGATCGAGAACGTGTGCTGCTCGATCGCGCGGTCGAGCAGATAGCGCGCAGAGACTCCGAGTGCGCCGCCCAGGGCGACGCCGACGATGACGGGCATGGCTGACTCCTTTCGGATCGGTAGGAGCCATCAGCCCGGGAGGCGGTCGAAGGCGAGCTCCATCGCCTGGGACGGAAGGATAGTCAGGCGCGCTGGAGCGGAGGTTTGACAGCGAACGACTGTTCGTATAGAACATACGTTCCCGTGATCGCCGCACTCGTCATCACCGCTTTCGATCTACGGGCCGCGCTGCGCCTTCGGCCCCGGCTCCAGGCGCTTCCGGCGGCGCTCGCGCCGCTGCCCGGGACGGAGCCGCTGATCGGCTCGGTGACGGGTGCCGCGGAGGCCAGGGGCGTGCGGCCGGGGATGCGGCTCGGCGAGGCGCTCGCGATGTGCCCGGCACTCGAGCTCGTGGAGCAGGACCCGGCCGCGGGCGAGCAGGCGTGGGAGGAGATCCTGCGGCGGCTCGAGGACGCGGGCTTCGCGGTCGAGCCGGCGGAGCCGGGAACCGTCTTCTTCGACTCGAAAGGGGTGGAGCGGCTCTACGGCGGGCTCGAGCCGGCGCTCAAGCGGGCGCTCGCCGCCGCCGGGACGGTCTGGGACCCGCGGGTGGGAGCGGCGGAGCGGCGGTTTGCGGCACTCGCGGCGGCAAACGTCGCGCGGCCGGGGCAGGCGCTGATCGTCTCCGACGACCGCGCTCGCTCGTTCCTCGCGCCGCTGCCACTGCAGCTGCTGCCGCTCGAGCGCAGCCGCTACGAGGAGCTCGAAGAGCTCGGAGTTCGCACGATCGGAC
>JAICLM010000275.1 GCA_025927435.1 Thermoleophilia bacterium
CGTGCTCCGCGCTTCGCGCGCTTCGCGCAGCCTGCGATCGTGAACGGCGCTGCCGGCGTGGTCGTCGTCCCGGACGAGCGGCCCATCGCCGTGATCGGCTTCTCGATCTCCGGTGACCGCATCGTCGAGATCGACCTGGTGGCGGACCCCGACAAGCTGAGCGCGCTTGCTAGCGGCGGCGGATCAGCGTGATGCCGTCGCGCAGCGGCAGAAGGACCGCCTCGACCCGCTCGTCGCGCCGAACGTGCTCGTTGAAGCTGGAGATCGCCTGTGTGATCTCCTCGTTCGGGCCGCCGCTGCCGAAGAGCGTGTTGTCGGCGGCGATCAGGCCGTCGGGCGCGAGCTTGAGGAGGATCGTCTCGTAGTAGTCGACATAGCCCTCCTTGTCGGCGTCGATGAAGGCGAGGTCGAACGGGCCGTCCAGCGTGTCGAGCGTCTCGAGCCCCGGGCCGACGCGGAAGTCGATCCGGTCGGCGACTCCCGCCTCCTCCGCGTAACGGCGGGCGACGGCGGTCGTCTGCTCGTTCACGTCGCAGGTGACGAGGCTCCCGCCCGGTGGGAGCGCGCGGGCCATGGCGATGCTGGACCAGCCGGTGAAGGTGCCGACCTCGAGGACTCGCTCGGCCCGTGTCAGTTGGACGAGGAAGTTGAGGAACGCACCCTCGACCGCGCCGACCATCATGACGTGATCCGACTGCGTCGCCTCGGTCTCGGCGCCGAGCCGGTCGAAGACGTCCCAGCGCGCGGTCGTGTAGCGCTCGGCGTAGTCCTCGATCTCGTCCGGGACGTAGCGGCCCATCAGAGCCCGTCTCCGACCCGGAGAACTTCGTCGGCCAGAGCCTGCACGTCGTCGGATGTGGTGCGCCAGGAGGAGATGGCGGCACGTTGACAGAAGCGACCGTCGAGCGTCGCGCCCGTGTGGAAGACGCGGCCGGACGCCGCGACCTCGGCCTGGATCGTCCGGTTCGCCGCCTCGGGATCCATCCCCTCGCGCACGTAGCGGAAGCAGACGATGTTGGTGGGTGCCGGCGCGGCGAGCTCGAGCCGCGGCTGCTCCTCGACGATCGCCGCGAGCTCGGCGGCGAGGTCGCAGCAGCGGGTGACGAGGTCCTCGACGCCGCGGCGGCCGAGCGCCTTCAACGCCGCCCAGACACAGGCGCCGCGCCAGCTGCGGGAGGCCTCGAACGCGAACTCGTGGATGTTGACGCCGGAGCCGGGAGTGAGGTACCCGGCGGAGCCGCGAAACGTCTCGTGGTGGAGCTCGCCGTCGCGGATGAGCGCGAAGCCGACGCCGTTCGGGACGTTCAGCCACTTGTGCGCGTCCACCGCGAGCGAGTCCGCGCGCTCCATCCCTCGCACGAGCGGGGCCGTCCGCTCGCAGAGCCGGAAGAAGGCGCCGAACGCGCCGTCGACGTGCAGCCAGAGCCCGTACCGCTCGCAGACCTCGGCGATCGCGTCCAGCGGATCCGAGGCGCCGGTGTTGACCGAGCCCGCCTGGGCGATCACGATCGCCGGCTCGACTCCCGCCTCGAGGTCGCGCTCGATCGCGGCCACGAGCGCCTCCACCTCCATCGCGTAGGCGCCGTCGATCGGGATCGCACGCACGCAGCCCGAGCCGAGACCGAGCGTGCGCAGCGCCTTGTGGTCGGAGAGGTGCAGCTCGACGCTGCCGTAGACCGCGAGCGGCGGCAGCGCGCGCACTCCCTCCTCCCCCACGTCGATGCCGTGCTTGCGCCCGAACCAGTGCCGCGCGACACCCAGGGCAACAGTGTTGGCCATCGTCGCGCCCGAGCCGAAGTAGCCCGAGCCGGGGCCGGCCTTCGGCGGGCCGGTCTCCCGCTGGGCGCCGGTGGCTTTGCCTCCGGCGCTTCCAGCCCACGGATAGCCCAGCAGGTCGGCGAGCCAGCCGAGCGTGACCTGCTCGAGCTCGACGGCGGCCGGGCCGAGCGGCCACATCCCGACGTTCTGGTCGACCGCGGCGGTCCAGGCCTCGACGATCGCGGCGGCCGGGAGCGAGGCGCCCGTGACGTAGCCGAAGTAGCGGCCGCCCGTCGAGCCTGCGAGGCCGCCTGCGCTCCGCTCCTCGAGCTGACCGAGGATGGCCTCGACCGGCATCCCGTCCTCGGGCAGCGGCTCCTCGAAGCGGGCGCGCAGCGTCGGCGAGTCGTGCTCCGCCGTGGCGCGTGCAGGAGCCTCGAGCGCGGCGCGAAAACGCTCCGCGAGGTCGGCGACCGCCGCGTCGAGATCGCCTGCTACGCCGGTGAGCTCGACTTCAGCCATTCGAGCAGGTGCATGTAG
>JAICLM010000022.1 GCA_025927435.1 Thermoleophilia bacterium
CAGCCCGCTCGGCGGCTGCATCTCGAGCACGTCCGCGACGCGCTGCGCGACGTCGTCGAGCTTCTGGACGCCGAACGCGAGGCACATCCGCCGCTCGGTGCCGAACTGGTTGATCAGCAGCGGGTGCTCCGAGCCCTTCGGCTTCTCGAACAGCAGCGCCGGCCCACCCGCCTTGACGGTGCGATCGACGATCTCCGTGATCTCGAGGTCGGGATCGACCTCTGCGGAGACGCGAACGAGTTCGCCCTCGCGCTCGAGCAGCGCGATCCACTCACGGAGGTCCTTCGTCGGCACGCGCCGAGTGTACGGGGACGCGGGCCGACTACTCGAATGAGTATCTGTCGAGCGGACCGCCGACGACGGGCGTGAGAAGGACGAGTAGCCGCCGCGGGCTGTGGCAGTAGGGCATCGTCGTCGAGCCGCGAGCTGGCGTCCTCGCGCCGGGCGGGACCACGACGACCCGGACGGTCGGGAGCGGGAGCCCACAGGCTTCCTCGAGCCCCGTCCCGTCGTTGGCGACGATGTGGAACGAGGCCGCACCCCCGGGTCTGAGCATGACGTCCGCGGCCGGGAACACCAACGTCGTGATGGGGACGCGTGTTGCGGAGGTGACCGACCCGGGCGGCGACTCGGCGCCCGCCGGGCAAGACGACGTCGATGGAAGGCCAGCCTTTCAGCGAGCAGCTGCGCGCAGAGACGTTCCTGAAGGTCATGTTCCCGACGACGTGCGCGGTGTACCCACCGTCGAAGCGCGCTTTGCCGGCTCGGAGCTGACCTCCCAGACAACGTGGCGCGTTCCCGGCGGACCGCCCACTCGCGCCGGCCTGCTCGCGACCGTGCCGCGCCGGCACGAGCGCGCTGACCGCAAGCGCCACCCCCGCAGCAAGAGCCAGAAGCGCGGCGGCGCCGATCGACCTCTTTCGCTGCCTCGCCCGCGCCTCGCGGATGAGCAGCTCCGGGTCGCCCTGCGGTGGCGGCGCGACGATCGGCATCACGCTAGTTGTACTAGCACCACTGAGCCAGGCGTCAAGGTCCGGCCGCGGCCGCTCGACCTTGTAACGCCGGCCGGGCTCTAGGCTTCGGGCTCGCGGCGCCGCTTTGCCCGCCAGTGGGCGAGCTCGCCCAGAGCGATCACGCCGACGAACACGGCGCCCGTGCCCAGCATCAGGAGAACGACCTTGCTGCCTTCCTCGGCAGCCGTCTCCTCGGCGAACAGCAGGTGGAGGACGGCGGCGAGCACCGCCGGAGCCTACCTCAGCCGGACGGCCGCTCGACGACGAGGTCGGCGAAGTTCGCGGAGCTCTTCCCGAACTCCCACCAGCCGCGCACGCCGGGTCGCACGAACGCCGTGCTGCGGCCGTAGACGAGCGGGATCACGGCGACACGCTCGGCCACTGCGTAGCGGTCGGCCTCGTGGAAGCGCTCCAGGCGGCCGCGGTCACTGCGCTCCTGCCGCGCGGCCTCGATCAGCTCGTCGAAGACCGGATCGGCGAACCCGCCCTCGTTCGTCCGGCTCGTCGACTGGAAGAGGAGCCGCAGGAAGTACTCCGGGTCCGGATAACCGGGGAGCCAGCCCGTGATGCGGATGCGACCCTCGGCCGAGCCGCGTCGCAGGCTGACACCGCGGCCGAGCGCGCTCTCCCAGGAGGCGGCGATCGTCTCGATGATCGCGTCCCAGGCGGGTAGGCCGCTGAGCTCGAGGTCGCCCCCGAAGCCCGACCGCTCGAGACACTCGCGAGCGAGCTCGGGGTCGTAGCGGAGCGCGATGTCCGGCGTATGGCCTTGCAGCGCAGGCGGCACCACGCCGCCGCTCGCGGAGACGACGTTCGCGGGACACACCGCCGCGAGCGCGTCCCGGTCGATCGCGTGCGCGAGCGCGCGCCGGAAGTCGGCATTACCCGTCACCGGATCCGTGTGGTCGAAGCGGATGTAGCCGGACCACCCGGCGCCGCCCAGGCGAACGTCCTCGTGGAGAGGCTCCGGCATGAGGTCCGCGTACACCGGGGTGTATCGGATCGGGACGAGATCGACCTCGCCGCGCTCGTACTCGGCAACGGACTCGGCGAGCTCCCGCCGGACGAGCTCGACCTCGGCAACGTTGCCCGGCCGCTCGGAGCGGCGGCGCAGCGCGAGCCGCTCGTCCGTCCGCTCGACGACCTCGAACGCACCACTGACGACACGCCCATCCGCGATGCCCGCGACTGCGTGCCGTGGCTGCGGCCCACCGTCGGGTCGGTTCATCACGCTCATGAAGTACGGGGCCGGAGCGCTGAGCCGGAACTCCACAGTTCGGTCGTCGAGTGCCCGCACGCCGACCGCGTCCCAGTCGGTGTTGCGGCCGAGATACGTGTCCTCCCCGTTCTCGAGTGCGAAGTAGATCGCGACCGACGAGCCTGGGCTTTCGGGATCGAGCACGCGCTTGATCCCGAACTCGACGTCGTGCGCGGTGAGGGGCGACCCGTCGGACCACGTCAACCCCTCGCGCAGATGGAAGACGTAGCGGAGACCGTCGTCCGAGATCTCCCAGCGCTCGGCGAGCGAGGGGACGATCGTCCGCTCGGGCCACGCCTCGACGAGCCGGTCGAAGAGCTGCATGCACGCCTGGATGTTCGGCCAGGCGATCGCACTTTTCGGGTCGAGATCGTTCGGCAGGAAGCTCGTCGCGACGCGCAGCCGCTCGGTCGCGGCGCGGGGCTCGGGCGGTGTCCAGTGCCCGAACGCGCGCCGGTACGCCTCGTTCGCCTCGGCGAAGCGAAGCGAGGTGTGGAGGGCGAGCGCGAGCTTGAAGAGCACGAGCGCGACCTCCTGCCGCTCGCCGCGGCGCTCCAGCAGCGGCAGCAGGTCGCGGTAGTGCTCGATCGCCTCGTCGAGCGCGTACTCGAGGCGCGCCTTGTCGCCGGCGCGCAGGAGATAGTCGGCGGCCTTCTCCTCGTCCTCGGCGCGCAGCCAGTGGTACGCGAGCAGGCCAAGAGCCTCGCTTTCGCGCTCCGCGTACCGCTCCTCGAGCCACTCCGCCGCCCGGCGGTGCAGGCGTTTCCGCTGCTCGGCGAGGAGCGTCCGGTACGCCGTCTCCTGGATCAGTGCATGGCGGAAGCGGTATTCCGGCTGCGGCCACCGCCGGCTCTGGCGCAGTAGGCCGAGCCGTTGCAGCTCGTGCAGCGAGTCGGCCGAGACCTCTCCGAGCAGGCCCTCGAGCAGCGGCAGCGCGAAGGTGCGCCCGAGGGCAGAGGCCGCCGTCACGAGAGCGCGGGCCTCGGCCGACAGCCGGTCGAGTCGCGCGAGGATCGCCTTCTCCACGGTCGGCGGAACCTCGACCTCGACCGCGTGGTCGAACCGCCAGCCGTCGTCGGCGCGAACGAGGGCGCCCACATCCGCGAGTGAGCGGACGAGCTCCTCGAGGAAGAACGGATTCCCGTCGGCGGCCTCGAGCACGCGGCGCTCGAGCTCGGCCGGCAGCGTCGCCGGGGCAACGAGCGCGGCGAGCAGCTCGCCGTCCGAGTCCCCGAGCGGGCCGAGGTCGATCTCACGGAGCAGATGCGGAAACTCACGGCCGGCGTGCTCGCGCAGGCTCCACGAAGGATGGTCACGCTCGGGCCGGAGCGAGAGGACGAGCAGCACCGGAGCTTCCTCGGCGAGCGAGAGCAGCTGCTCGAGTAGCAGCACCGAGGTCGGATCGGCCCAGTGGAGGTCCTCGAGCGCCAGCACGAGCGGCGACGTCTCGGCGAGCCGCGCGAAGAGCTGGCCGACGACTTCGAACGTCCGCCACTGCAACGCCTCCGGCGAAAGCTCCGACGTGCGCGCCGCCGCCTCGTGCTCGAGGGCGACCTCGAGCAGGCTCCCGAGGTACGGGTAGAGCTCGTCGGTCTGGCCGTCGAAGAGCTGCTCGAGGCGGCGGCGCAGGCCGACGCGCACACGCAGCTCCGGCTCCTCGACTCCGGCACCGATCCACTCGCCGCGCAGGAGGTCGCGGAAGGGCCAGTACGGCAGCGACTCGCCGTACGAGACGCAGCGGCCTTCGAGCCAGCAGCTGCCTTCCCGCTCCGCGAGCTCGCGCAGCTCGTCGAGGAGGCGCGTCTTGCCGATCCCCGCGTCGCCGGCGACGACGAGGATCCCGCCGCGGCCGGCTTGCAGTGACTCGAGCGCCTCTCGGCCGAGACCGAGCTCGCGCGAGCGCCCGACGAGCCGCGTCTCGACGCCGGGCAGGCCGCGCGTCCGTCCGGCAGCGGCGACACCGGTGACCGGCCAGGCGGCAACCGGCTCGCTTTTCCCCTTGAGCTCCAGCTCGAGCACGTCGCCCCACTCGAAGAGCCCCTCGACTCCGCGGTGCGTCGCGTCGTCGACGAGAACCGTGCCCGGCTCCGCGGCCCCCTGGAGTCGCGCGGCGACGTTGACCGTGTCGCCGAACGCCGCGTACTCAACCCGCGAGCCGGCGCCGATCTCCCCCACGACGACCGCGCCGGTAGCCGCGCCGACCCGGACGCCGAAGCCCTCGGCGCCCCAGCCACGCCGAACCTCGCGGGCGTACTCCTCCATCTCGGCGACGACGCGGAGCGCGCAGCGAACGGCCCGCTCGGCATCGTCCTCGCGGGCGGTCGGCGCGCCGAAGAAGGCGAGGACGCCGTCGCCGGCGAGGTCCTTGACGTGCCCGCCCAGGGACTCGACCTCGCCCACGATCCGTGCCACCGCCTCCCCGACGACGAGCTTCATGTCCTCGGGATCCAGGAGCTCCGCGAGGGCGGTCGAGCCGACGACGTCGGCGAAGACAGCCGTCAGGACTTTGCGCTCCTCCCGCACCGCGGTCGTCATACCCAGAGGAAAGCGAACCCGCGAGCGTGGATCAAGCGGAGCGCCGCTCGAAGTGCGCGGCAAGTGCGACTTCGACGGCCTCGTCGCCGGCGGCCGAGCGGGAGGCCGCTTCCAGCGGCTGCGGGTCGGCGTGGAGCCTGAGCGCCGTTCGTGCCTCGTCGAGCGCACCGCGGCCGAGCAGCGCCGCCGTCGCCGCCCAGAGCGGGCCGTCGCCGTCGCTTTCCTCCGCCCGCACCTGGCTGCAGAGCGAGATCAGCTCCGCGAGATCGGCAACCGCCGCCACGTCCTGGAAGGCCGAGATGCGCGCGACGCCGTGTGCGTAGAGGTAGTCGCCGAGTAGGAGCGCGGTGTCGTCGTCGGGCGGCGCAAAGAGGCGCGGCCGGCCGTAGTGGACGAGGTAGCCCTCGTAGATCGTCTCCAGGCCCAGCGCGTAGCGCGCCTCGCCGAGCGGCGAGAAGACGGGGCTGCGGTCGCGCTCCGGGTCGGGCAGCAGGCAGTCCGCCCAGAGCGTGCTCTCGGCGGCCGCGTCGACGGCCATCGTCTGCCAGACGTCAGCCAGCAAAGCGTGCCACCGCGTCGACCGTCCGCTCGATCTCCTCCTCACCGTGGGCGGTCGAGGGGAAGAGCGCCTCGAACTGCGACGGCGGGAAGTACACGCCCTGCTCGAGCAGGTGCCGGAAGAGGGCGCCGTAGCGCTCGGTGTCGCAGGCCTGCGCATCCTCGAAGTTGCGCACCGGGCCGTCGGTCCTGAAGAGCGTGAGAAGGGCGCCTACCCGCTGGACCCGGCCGAACGGCGCGAGGCCTTCCTCGAGGAGCTCGGCGCGCCGCTCGAGGTCGTCGTAGACGGCCTCGTCTCGCAGCCGGCGCAGGACCGAGAGGCCCGCCGCGGTGGCCAGCGGGTTCCCGACGAGGGTTCCCGCCTGGTAGACGGGGCCGGCCGGCGCGAGCAGGTCCATGATCTCGCCCCGCCCGCCGAACGCAGCGAGCGGCAGCCCGCCCCCGACGATCTTCCCCAGCACGGTCAGGTCCGGGAGGACGCCGAAGCGCTCCTGGGCACCGCCGCGCGCGACGCGGAAGCCGGTGATCACCTCGTCGAAGATCAACACCGCGCCCGAGACGTCGCACAACCGCCGCAGGGTCTCGAGGTAACCGGGCTCAGGGGGGACGACGCCCATGTTCGCCGCGACCGGCTCGACGATGATCGCAGCGAGGCCCTCCCCGTGGCGCATGACCGCCTCGGCGGCCGCGTCGAGGTCGTTGTAGGGGACGACGATCGTCTCCGCGGCCGCCGCGGTCGGGACGCCGGGCGAGGCGGGGATTCCGAGCGTCGCGAGCCCGGAGCCGGCGCTCGCAAGCAGCGCGTCGGCGTGGCCGTGATAGCCGCCCGCGGTCTTGAGGATCCGGTCCCGCTTCGTGAACGCGCGCGCAAGCCGCAAGACGCTCATCGCAGCTTCGGTTCCGGAGGAGACGAGCCGCACCTTCTCCACCGACGGCACCGCATCGACGATCTCCTCGGCCAGCTCGACCTCGGCCTCGGTCGCGGCGCCGAAGCTCGTCCCGCGGAGAGCCGCGTCGCGTACGGCCTCGACCGTCCCGGGATCGGCATGGCCGAAGAGCAGCGGCCCCCAGGACATGACCCAGTCGAGCAGCCGGCGCCCGTCCTCGGTCTTGGCGTAGGCGCCCTCACCGCTCTTCACGAACAGCGGCTCGTCGAGGCCGACCGAGCGCATCGCCCGCACGGGCGAGTTCACGCCGCCGGGAATGAGCTCGAGCGCGCGGCGGTAGAGCTTCGAGCGCTGGGTCAGAGCCACGCGGGCAGGTCTCGAGTCCAGTAGCTGACGATCAGGTCGGCGCCGGCGCGTTTGATCGCCGTCAGTGACTCGAGCGCGGCCGTGCGCTCGTCGAGCCAACCGGCGCGCGCGGCCGCCTTGACCATCGCGTACTCGCCGGAGACGTTGTACGCCGCGAGCGGAACCTCGAACGTCTCGCGCGCGACGCGGATCACGTCGAGGTACGGCAGCGCCGGCTTGATCATGATCGCATCGGCTCCCTCCGCGAGGTCGATCTTGCACTCGCGGATCGCCTCGCGGACGTTGGCCGGATCCATCTGGTAGCCGCGGCGGTCGCCGAACGCAGGCGCGCTGTCGGCGGCCTCGCGGAAGGGGCCGTAGAACGCGGAGGCGTACTTGGCCGAGTAGGCGAGGATCGGCGTCTTCTCGAAGCCCTGGTCGTCGAGAGCCTCGCGGATCGCGCCGACGCGGCCGTCCATCATGTCGCTCGGCGCCACGATGTCGGCCCCGGCCTCGGCATGACTGACCGCGGTGCGGGCGAGCAGCTCGAGGCTCCGGTCGTTGTCGACCTCACCGTCGACGACCACGCCGCAGTGGCCGTGCGACGTGTACTCGCACAGACAGACGTCCGTGAGCAGCACGAGCTCGGGGAAGCGCGGTCGCAGCGCGCGCAACGCTGTCTGGACGATGCCGTCGTCCTCCCAGGCGCCGGTCGCCTCCTCGTCCTTCCCCTCGGGGACGCCGAAGAGCAGGAGAGCGCGAACGCCCGACGCAGCTAGCGCCTCGACTTCGCGCAGCAGGCCGTCCACGTCGAAGCGCGCCATGCCGGGCAGCTCCTCGTTCCCGAGCGGGTCGTGGGCGACGAAGAGCGGCATGACGAACTGATCGAGCGAGAGCCGCGTCTCGCGCACGAGCCCACGGAGCGGAGCCGTGCGGCGGAGACGGCGGAGCCGTGTGACCGGGAACGAGCTCACGCGAAGATGGTACGCCGCGGCAGGCTCAGGCGGCAGGCGCGGGCGGTCTCTCCGGCGCCGGCTCGTCCTTGCTCGCAGGCTCCACTCCGATCTCGGCGAGCGGCGCGTCGTCCGTCCACTTCTGGAACTCGACGCGCTCGGAGAAGAACTCCCACGCGGCGCGCCCTGCGGCGAGCAGCGGCAGCGCGACGAGGATGCCCGCGAACCCGTAGATCTCACCGCCTGCGAGCAGACCGAAGATCACGAGCAGCGGATGGAGCCGCAACGTGTGCCCCATCACCTTCGGCACGACGACATGGCCCTCGAGCTGCTGGATCCCGAGGAAGAGCAGCGCAACCCAGAGCGCTGCGAGCGGGTCCTGGACGAGCGCGTACACCACCGGCGGAATCGCGCCGAGCCAGGGCCCGATGTAGGGGATGAGCTCGGTGAAGGCCGCCCAGGCGCCGAACACGGCCGCGTACTTCCCGCCGTTCGGCACGGCACCCACCATGCCGAGGATCCACAGCCCGAGCCCGACGCTGACACCGATGATCACGGAGAGCAGCAGCTGGCCCTTCACGTAGCTCGCGACCGCCTGCTCCATTCGCACGATGAGCCCGCCGCGCCCGCGCGGCGGGAATCGTCGGTCGACGGCATCCGTCAGCCGCTGCATGTCGAGCAGCATGTAGATCGAGACGACGACCACGAGGAAGGCGTCGAAGAGGAGTGACACGACCGTCAGGCCGGCTCCCTCCGCCCAGCGCAGAGCCTTCGACGTGTACTTCTGGACGTCCTTCGTTCCGACCTGATTGAGGAACTTCTCGCCCTCGTGCTGGACGTGGAGACTGCCGAGATGGTGGTGGTCGAGCCAGCGCTGGAATCGCGCGAGATCCTGCTCGGCGCCGGTTCGCGTCGGGTGTCCGGAATCGACCGTAAAGTAGTTGTCGACCCGGTGGGCGGCGCTGCGCGTCTGCTGCACGACCACCGTGGCGAGAGCGAGGATCGCCAGTGCGACGACTGCTGCGAAGGCGAGATAGACGAGCGCTACCGCCGCTCCGCGTGGGATCCACGCCCGACCGAGCCCGCGGACGAGCGGATTGAGCAGGAGCCCGATGAGCAGCGCCACGAGGAAGAGGAAGAGCACGTGACGCACCGCGCCGGCCACCGTCCATACGAGCAGCAGCAGCAGCGGCAGGAGCACGAGCTGCGCCCAGCGCGGAACCTCGATCGTCACCGAGCGCGACGGCGGCATTCCGGTGATGCTAGCTCCGGGGCCGCACGGATCCAGGGAAATCTGGCGCTTTCTCTCTGGGAGGAGCCGCGGCGGTTCGATAAGGTGGCGCGCGACATGCCGTCCTCGCGCCCCAACCGGAGGCGGCGGGTCGAACGCCACCAGGCGCGCACCGCGCGCCGGGCGCGCCGGGTCGCCCTCCTCGTCGTCCTCTCCGCGGTCTTTCTCGTGGCCATCGCACTGACCGCGTTCGGCAGCACGACGTCGCCGACGTCGGCCATCGTCCCGCCGAAGAGTCTGGGCGTCGCGCAGACGCGGCCGACGACCGAGATCGTCGCCCAGCGTGGCCAGGTGCGCCTGCAGCTTCCGATCTCGCAGAGCCGCCTGACGGCGATCGGCTACCACTCCGCCGGCACCGGCGCCCTCATGCTCACTCCGGTCGGGCACCAGGCCAACGAGGGACTCGTGCAGCGGATCGTGCACGGCATCTTCGGCGGCCGGGGCGGCTCGCCGACGTGGTACCAGCTCGCCGGCGGCGGCACGTCGGCGCTCGACGTCGGCGCACCCATCGGCAGTGACGTCTACTCGCCGGTGGACGGAACAGTGGTCGCGATCCGGCCCTTCGTCATCCAGGGCAAGGCCTACGGCTCCGAGATCGACATCCAGCCGCAGAATGCTCCCTCGGTCGTCGTGGCCGTGACCCAGCTCGTGTCCGACCCGGCGCTGACCGTCGGCACGCCTGTGGTGAGCGGGGCGACAAAGCTCGGGCGGGTCGCCGACCTCGCGGCCGTCGAGGAGCAGGCGCTCGCGCGCTACACGAACGACGCCGGGAACCACGTGACGATCGAGCTGCGCGCTGCCCCGGTCCTCGCGACCGGCTAGAGAGGCGCCGTGAAGATTCTGTTCCTGGCGGACGTCTTCGGCGTCCCCGGACGCCGCGCCGTCGAGGAGCACCTGGCGGCTCTGCGGGAGCGCTACGACGCCGATCTCGCGATCGTCAACGGAGAGAACGCGGCCGACGGAGCGGGCATCACGGCCAAGCTCGCGGACAAGCTGCTCGCGGCGGGAGCCGACGTGGTCACGCTCGGCAACCACACGTACCGCCGCAGCGGGATCGCGTCCTATCTCGCGACGAGCGAGCGCGTGATCCGGCCCGCGAACTCCGGCTCGGAGGCACCCGGGCGAGGCCTCGCGGTCGTCGAGGCGCGGAACGGCGTCGCGGTCGCCGTGATCAACCTGCTCGGCCAGCTCTTCCTGCCCACACCGGTTTCCCCCTGGGAGATGGTCGACGCGCTGGTGGACGAGGCGCGGGCCGCGGCGCCGGTGGTCGTCGTCGACTTCCACGCCGAGGCGACGAGCGAGAAGGTCGCGCTCTCGACCTGGCTCGACGGGCGGGTGACCGCCGTGATCGGCACGCACACGCACATCCAGACGAACGACGCGCGCATCCTGCCGGGTGGAACCGCCGCCCTCAGCGACGCCGGGATGACGGGCCCGCACGACTCGGTGATCGGCGTGCGGTCGGAGCTCGCGATTGCCCGGATGCGGACCCGCCTACCCGTCCGGTTCGAGCCGGCGGAGGGCGGCGTGCGACTGGAAGGCGCGCTCGTGACGTGCGCCGCTGAGGGACGGGCCGAGGCGATCGAGCTCGTGCGCGTCCCGGCGTAGCGCCGGGCTAGAACGTCGGTCGCGGGACGGCGATCTCCCGGTCCTCGTACAGCTCGTCGGCGACCGGCGCCCTGGGTTCGTCGCGCTGCTGCGCCACCAGCTGCCGGAGCGGAACGGCCGGCGCGAGGAGGGCGACAGCGGCAAACGGATAGAACCACGGGATGTACGTGTAGAGCCAGTAGGTCACGACGAGCTCGAAGCCGGCGAGGAGAACCGCCGTGAGCGCAGCGAGCTGCAGCGGGGACTTGCGGCGCGGGAAGAAGGCGAGCGCGAATGCTCCCGCGAGCAGCAGACCTTGCAGGAAGCGCTGCACGAGGTGAAGATCCGGCAACCCGCGGGCGTGGTACTGCCGCCAGTCCCAGAGCGACCACGGCGCAGCCCGTCCGATCTGGAAGCCGACCGTCCGCGTCCAGAAGACATGCGCCTCGTGGAACGGGTCCGGTGCAAGCAGGAGAATCGAGAAGGCCGCGAGCGTGGCGGCGACGAACCCGAGCGCGAAGCGGGCGCTCGGCCTCCGGCCCGGGTACGTGAGCCAGAGCGGCGCGACGAGCAGCGACGCGAACTTCGTCCAGCCCGACAATGCCGCGAAGACGCCCCGGGCGGCCGGTTTCGAGACGAGCCAGAAGCCCCAAACGAGGAAGCACGGCATGAGCGCGTCGTTCGTGTTCGAGTTCGAGACGTACTGCGTGAACGGGTATGCGGCCCACGCGAACGCGAGCACGGCGCCGAGCCGCTGGCCGCCGAAGCGCAGCCCGACGAGGAAGAGACCGAGCATGGTGAGCAGGTCGAACGCGATGGACGTGAAGTGCGCCGCGGGCAGGTCGTCCCACTTCCCGCTCCAGCCGACCGCGAGATAGCCGGGGATGTACGACTCGTACGCGACCGGGCCGTACGTGTCCCCCTCGGGATTCGCGCTCTCGCAGCGCCCGTTGGTCTGGACCCACTCGCGGATCTCGCCCGATGCGTCGGCAGTGCCGCAGGACTTCTTCGTGTGCTCGATCGGGAAGTTCCCCCACGGCGGCTGGCCCTCCCTCACGATCCGCTCGGCGCCGATCACCCCCGAGTAGCCGACGTCGATCACGTTCGAGCGCTCGATGTTGAGCCCGACCCGGAAGCCCGCGAGGAAGATCGTCGCGCCGAGCAACACCCACACCGGCCAACGCGGCGCACCGGGCGTGCCTCGGTTCCGGAAGCCGACCCACAGCCCGCGCAACACCACCCAGAAGAGCAGCGGATAGAAGAGCGGCACCGCGGTGAACACGTCGCCGTGGTTGAAGAACCAGAGCGAGGCCGTCGGCGAGAGGAGGAAGAGCAGGTCGAGGTTCCGCAGCGAGAACGGCCGCCGCCAGTCGCCGAGGCCGACGAGGAAGACGAGGCAGAAGCCTCCCCAGACCCACGGGTTGTTGATCGCGGTGCCGCCGAACGCGCCGGGCGAGCCGCGCGCCATACCCCAGGCGACCTGGGGCCCGGTCCAGGCCTCGGTCACCTCACCGGTCGAGTCCAAGACGTTTCCCTCGGCGATCTCCCCGGCGTTCCCCCACCAGATCTTCACGGTCCAGGCTCCGGTCTTCGGGTCGTACGTCGCTTCGTGGCTGCGGCCGTGGTGCGGGTAGCGCGAGAGCCACGCCGCCACCTTCGGATCACGCTCGAAGGTCGCGAACGCCTGCTGCTTGTCGAGCGAGGAGTGCTTGGGCGGCGGGACGAGCGGCGTCTGGACGAGGTGCCCCTTCCCGTCGAAGACGGGACCCGTGGAGGTGGTGCCCGTCGAGGCTAGTGCCGCGGGGGCGAGCACGCCGACCGCGAACGCGACGAAGGCGGCGGCGAGGAGGCCCCTCACCGCGCAGAGCGCCGCCGGAACGACCAGAGCTTGTTCCCGACGAAGTTGAGCGGTGTCACGGCGACGATCGCGACGGCCTGCGCCGGCAGCTTGGCGAGCCCTCCCTGAGCGATCAGGAGGTGAAGGACGAAGAGGTTCGCCCCGAGCGCGGCGAGCGACACGACGAAGAAGCGCATTCCCTGGACTCCGAAGTGCCCCCGCAGCTCGCGAAACGTCCAGAGGCGGTTCCACGTGTAGTTGCTCGTCACGGCGACCAGGAACGAGCAGGTCGCGGCCACCAGGTAGTGGACTCCCTCGTGCAGGAGGGCGTCGTAGACGGCGAGGTTGATGAGGTAGCCGACTACGCCGACCACGCAGAACTTGCCGAGCTGCTGCCAGTTCCGGACCGACAGGAGCGAAGCGACCAGGCGCGGCCGCGGTTGCTGGAGAGTGGCGGCCGGGCGTCCCACCGTGGCCCGCAAGGTAGCGCTCCTACACCTCAGACCGTGGAAACGTGCTGCGGCTCGACCGACGGTCCGACCGGCTCGACGCTGCCGTCGGTGCTCACGAGGAGATCGCGGACCTCGCCGCCGAGGAGATCGCGCAGCGAGCGCGACCGATCACGATAGAACTCGACGTCCTCGAGCAGCACGAGGGCCGAACGCAGCTCCATCGCTTCCTCCCCGAGGTCCGCCGCGGCGAAGACGAGAAAGCGGTGGCTCCCGTCGCCGCAGAGCACGACGAAACCGAGCGC
Source organism: Thermoleophilia bacterium (assembly GCA_025927435.1). Taxonomy (GTDB): domain Bacteria; phylum Actinomycetota; class Thermoleophilia; order Gaiellales; family Gaiellaceae; genus Palsa-739. Next base: position 13,019 of record JAICLM010000022.1, read on the forward strand.
GCGCCAGTCGAGAGGGTCGAGCAGCAGGTCGACCGACCGGCCGAGACGGATTCCGTGGAGCTGTACAGGAAGCTGCAGCAGCTCGGTGGCTGATCTCGACCCCATGCTCTGCATCGTTCCTCACCCCTCGGCCGATACGGAAACTCCGCTACCGACCGGCAACGAGAGGCACGAAGCGGCAGGGAACCGATCGCAGGACGGCCGGGCCCTCGGGCGTACGCACGACAACCTCGAGCCACTGGCCGCCGGAGCCCCCCACCGGGACGACGAGACGGCCGCGCGGCTCCAGCTGGTCGTAGAGCGCGGGCGGAGCCTCGAGCGCAGCCGCGGCGACGGCGATCGCGGCGAACGGCGCGTGCTCGCGCACGCCGAGCGTGCCGTCGCCCACGTGGAGGTGCACGCGACCTTCGTACCCCGCCGCGGCGAGGTTCGCGCGAGCCGCCTCCGCGAGCTCCGGGATCCGCTCGATCGTGTGCACCTCGGCTGCGAGCTCGGCGAGCACTGCGGCCTGGTAACCCGAGCCGGTGCCGACGTCGAGCACCCGCTCGCTCCCCTGCAGCGCGAGCTGCTCGCAGATGAGCGCGACCATGTACGGCTGCGAGATCGTCTGCTCGTCGCCGATCGGCAGCGCGGCGTCGGCGTACGCCGCGTCGCGGACCCCTCGAGGGACGAAGAGCTCGCGAGGCACGCGTCCCATCGCGGCGAGCACGCGCTCGTCGCCGATGCCGCGCCGGCGCAACTGCCGCTCCACCATCTCGGTCCGCTCGTCAGCCGACACCGGCCAGCGTCTCCATCGACTCCGGCACCGCGACGCCGAAATGGGCCAGCACGGCCGGGGCCACGTCCGTGATCCGCCGAATCTCAGTGTGGAGCCCGACGGTCACGACCGGCACGAACGAGTCGCCGGTGACGAGCGAGCCGTGGCTGCCGCCGCCCGCGTGGTGGCGGCCCCCGAGGTCCGCGAGCTCCCAGCCCTCGGCGGCGGAGACGAGCAGCTCGCCGCCGTTCGGGTTCGCGAGCGCCGAGCGCGCGCGGTGGGCAGCGTCGGGATGCTCGAGGCCCGCCGCCGGGCCGTCCGCGCCGTCCCGGCGGGCGACGACCTCGTCCCCCTCGAGACGGAGGGTCACGTCCACCGCCGGGAAGCCGTCGAGCCGCCGCGCGAGCTCGGCTGCGTCGAGCCGCGCACCGGGCAGGAGGTAGACCTGGCCGGCGCGGTTCGAGGCGGTGACGACGACCTGCCCCCGGAGATCCGCGAACCGGTCTTCGAGGTGTGCGACCTGCCCGACCGAAGTCTGGCCGTGATCGGAGAGCAAGGCGACGGCGTAGCGCTCGAGGAACTCCTCCGGCCCACCGGCCGCCTCGAGCAACGTCCCGATCGCCGCGTCGGCCTGCTCGAGCGCCCGGTCGGCCGCCTCGCCGTCCGGGCCGGCCGCGTGCGAGGCGAAGTCGTAGCCGGAGAGGTAGAAAGCGAGGAAGTCGAAGCCGTCGCGGGTGACGAGCCACCGGCCCACGGCGGCGGCGTAGGTGTCGACCGAGCCCGCGCGGCGGCTCCGCACCGCGAACGGCGCTCCCGTGCGGTCCGACTCGAACAGGCCGTAGAAGAAGAACCGGCGTGGCCCGTAGGCGGCGCGGCTCACTCCGGGCAGGGTCGCCGTGTGACGATGGCGGCCGCGGTAGCACGTGATGTTCACCGCCGCCGCGACGAGACCGGCGTCCTCGAGCGCCTCGTAGACGGTGACGGCGCCCGGCGCGAGGTGACGGGCGTTCATGTTGAAGATCGGGTCGAGGAGCGACTGCGAGAGCCCGGCGGCCCGGAGGGCGGCGAAGGAGGAGCCGTACTCCACGATCCGCCGCTCCTTTCGATTCCACCAGACGAGCGAGGGGATGTGGTGCACCCCCGGCCCGGCGCCGGTCGCGATCGAGCTGAGGCAGACGGGCGTGAGCGACGGAAAGACCGAGGTCGCCTGCCGGTAGTCACCGTGCTCGGCGAGGAACGACAGTGCCGGTGCGCGACCGCTGTCGACCGCGCGCTCGAACGCCGCCGGGGTCATCCC
>JAICLM010000029.1 GCA_025927435.1 Thermoleophilia bacterium
CCCGCGAAGCGCATCATCAGCACCGCGCCGATCGAGAAGTTCGGGGCGACGAAGAGGCGCAGGCCCTTCTCCGCCGCGAGCGCGCCGAGCTCTGCCGGCTCCCAGCCGGTGGTGCCCACCACGCAGGAGACGCCCTGCTCGAGCGCGGCGCGAACGTTCGCCGGTGCCGCATCGGGCGTCGTGAAGTCGACCGCGGCCTCGCAGCCGCTCGCATCGGGCGGGTCGCCGAGCTCGATCGCGCGCACCGCGTGGCCGGCGGCCTCGAGCCGCGCCAGGACCGCGCTGCCGGCCTTCCCCTCCGCGCCGAAGAATGCGATCTTCACGCCGCTGCGCGTTCCGAGAGGCTCGAGCTCGCGCGCCCCACGGCGGCGCGGAACCGCGCCTCGTCGGGGCCTACTCCCGCCGCCGCGAGCCGCTCGGATGGCAACAGCGAGCCGGCCAGCTCGGCGAGCTCGTCCGCCTCGACCGCGTCGATCTCGGCGATCACGCGTTCGAGCGTCAGGAGCTCCGTGTCGGTCACGAGCGACTTTCCGAGCCGGCTCATGCGGTTCGAGGTGGATTCGAGCGAGAGGACGATCCGTCCTTTCAGGCTCTCCTTGGCGCGCTCGAGCTCTCCCTTGCGCAGACGGCCGGTCGCGATCTCGCCGATCTGCTCGACGCAGATCTCGACGCACGCCGCGAGGTTCTCCTCGCGCGTGCCGACGTAGACGCCGAGGATTCCGGTGTCCGTGTACTGCGCCCCGAAGCTGTAGACGGCGTACGCCATGCCGCGCTTCTCGCGGATCTCCTGGAACAGCCGGGACGAGGCCGACCCGCCGAGGATCGAGTCGAGCAGCGACGCAGCGAAGCGGCGGCGGTCCGAGCGCGAGATGCCGGTGGCGCCGAGGCAGAGGTGGTACTGCTCCGTCTCCTTGCGCTGAAAGCGGAGGCCCGGACCGGGCGGCTGTCCAAGCGGGCGGCGGACGCGCGTCCCTGCCCGCGCCGGCGCCCCGGCCCGCCGCTCGCTCCGCTGCAGGAGCGCCACCAGGCGGTCGTGCTCGAGGTTCCCGGCCGCGGCGACGACGACGTTCCCCGGCGCGTACGCCGTGCGGTGGTAACCGGAGAGCGCGCGGCGGCTGACCGAGGAGATGACCTCGGCGGTGCCGATCACCGGTCGCCCCAGCGGGTGGTCGCCGAAGACGGCCTCCGAGAAGAGGTCGTGCACGAGCTCCTGCGGGGCGTCCTCGTACATCGCAATCTCCTCGAGCACCACCTCGCGCTCCTGGTCGACTTCCGCGAACGAGGGAGCGAAGACCATGTCGGTCATGACCTCGAGCGCCGTCTCGATGTGATGGTCCGGGACGCGCGCGTAGACCACGGTGTTCTCGCGCGAGGTTGCGGCGTTCAGCTCTGCGCCCATCGCGTCGAACGTCTCGGCGATCTCCTGCGCGTCGAAGCGCCGCGAGCCCTTGAACAGCAGGTGCTCGATGAAGTGCGAGACGCCGGCGCGGTCCGCGCGCTCGTCGCGGGAGCCGACGTCGATCCAGAACCCGAGCGAGACGGACCGCACGCTGGCCACGCGCTCGGTGATGACGCGCTCGCCGGAGTCGAGCTCGCTGAGAACGACCTTCTGCACGGCCGGATCGTAGGCCAACGGCGGCGCGCAGCGGCTAGGCGCGGGCGACGAAGCGCAGGACGGTGCCGGCTCGCTTCGCGTCGTACAGCGCCTCGTCGGCGAGGCGGAAGAGCGTCTGTGCGTCGTTGGCGTCCTCGGGACACGCCGCGCAGCCGAAGCTCGCACTGAGGTTCGCGGCCCACGGCTCTCCGCCCGCGGCCAGCTGCTCGAGCAGCGCTTCGACCCGCGCGACGACCTGACGCGCGTCGTCGTCGGTGGCCTCGGCGAGGAGAATCGCGAACTCGTCGCCGCCGATGCGGAACGCGTTGTCCGGCCTCCGCAGCGACTCGACGAGCACGTTCGCGAACGCGACGAGCGCCTCGTCCCCGGGCGCATGGCCGAAGCGGTCGTTGAGCTGCTTGAAGTCGTCGAGGTCAGCGACCACGAGGCCGAAGGAGCGGCGGTAGCGCACGGCCCGCGCCACCTCGCCCTCGAGCCGCGTGACGAACGCGCGACGGTTGAGGAGACGGGTGAGCGGATCGTGGTCGGCGAGGAACCGCAGCTCGCCGAGATGGCGGCCCGAGACGAGCGCCGCGGCGGCGTCGTTGGCGAAGATCCGCAACGCCTGAAGCCGGTCGGCCGAGGGCACGAGGCGGTCGCACGGGTTGTCGACCCAGATGATCCCGAGCAGGCCACCGCGCCCGTCCTCGAGGGGAACGATCAGCCAGTGCCGGTTCCACGCCCAGGGGCCGCGGCCGTTGAGCTGCGACGGGTAGACGCCTACCTCGCTGCCGATTCGCGCCAGTGCCTGGTCGTGCGTGAGTAGGTAGCAGCCTTCGCGCAGGAACATCTCGTCGAGCAGCGGCTCCACCTGGGCGAGGGTGATCAGCTCGCGCTCCAGAAGATCATCGAGCTGCCAGCCGGCCGCCGCCTGCGGGACGACGGCGCCGGTCTCCGGGTCGACGAGGGCGGCGCAGACGTTGCGGAAGTCAAGGGCGTCGCGGATGCCGGTGCAGACCCGCCGCAGGATCTCGGAGTCCGACGGCTCGCCCGTGATGCGCGACGACACGGCGAGCAGCTCCTCGAGCGCGCGCTGGTGCCGGGCCGACTCAGCCGACTCACGGGCAGCTTCGACTGCGAGGGCCGCGTGGTCGACGAGCGAGACGAGCACCTCGAGCTCATCGTCCGTCGGCTTGCGACCGTTCACGGGCTCGTCCACCGAGAGGATCCCGAGCAGGAGGCCCCGCTGGTCGCGCATGGGGACGAAGAGCGCATCCTCGGGGTCCCAGGCGTCCGGATGGGCGGCGCGAGCTCCTTCCGGCACGTAGCTCGGCCCGAGCGAGTCCCAATCGACCTCGCCGCTCGGCACGAAATACGCGCCGTGCCGCTCGAAGCGCTCGACGAGCAGCACGGTCCAGTCCTCGCCGGGCCGCGCGTTCCCGAGCAGCACCGCCTTCGCCGCCTCGTTGCCGTAGACGGTCGTGACCTCGAAGTCGTCCCATTCGGGCCGGTAGAGGTTGACCGCGACGGTCTGGTAGCCGAGCGACTCGCCGATGGTCCGGGCGACAGCGTCGAGCAGCGCAGGAAGATCCTCACGCGCCCGCAGAAGGCGGGTCACCTCGACGAGGCCCCGCAGCGGTGAGATGGTCGGAAGGCTCACGTGGTCTGTCGCCTGGAGCATCGGCACCAGACGACCGCACGATGAGCCGTTTTCGGGCCGAATCCCTGACCCGAACGGGTGATTGAGCGCCGGGACGGGTGGCGAACGCCGCCGCCCGTCCCGGCCGCTCCTAGCTACTCGCCGTCGTCGCGCCGCGGGCCGCGCCCTCCGCGGCCGCCCCGACCACCGCGGCGGTCACCCCGCGGCCGCTCCTCCTCCGGGGGCCGCGGCGGCGCGTTCTTCGCCCGCTCGATCAGCTCCTCCGGCTGGACGAGGCCGCCGTTCTCGTGCTTCGCCACGAGCTTGAGGCCGATCCGGCCGCGGGCCTTGTCGACCTCCTGCACGACAACGTCCACGACGTCGCCGCGGCTCATCACGTCCTCGATGTGCGCGACCCGGCCCGGGCCGACGTTCGAGACGTGCAGGAGCCCGTCGGTGCCCTTCTTCAGCTCGACGAAGGCGCCGAACTGGGTCGTCTTCACGACCTTGCCGGTGAACGTGTCGCCGACCTCCGGCTCCTTCGTGAGCGACTCTATGGCGGCGACGGCCTCCTTGGCCTTCGTGCCCTCGGTGGCGTAAATGAGGATCGTGCCGTCCTCCTCGATGTCGATCTGCACCTCGTAGTCAGACTCCAGGCCGCGGATCGTCTCGCCGCCCTTGCCGATGACCATGCCGATCTTCTCCTGGTCGATCTTGATCGTCGTGATCCGCGGCGCGTTGTCGGAGAGCTCCGAGCGCGACTCCGGGATGACGTCGAGCATCTTCTCGAGGATGGCCTCGCGCGCCCGCTTTGCCTGCTCGAGCGCGTCCCGCATGATCTGCTGAGTGACACCGGTGATCTTGATGTCCATCTGGAGCGCGGTGATCCCGGTGCGGGAGCCGGCGACCTTGAAGTCCATGTCACCGAGGTGGTCCTCCGCGCCCTGGATGTCCGTGAGGATGACGTAGTCGTCGCCCTCCTTCACGAGGCCCATCGCGATGCCGGAGACCGGCGCCTTGATCGGCACGCCCGCGTCCATCAGTGACAACGTCGAGCCACAGACCGAGCCCATCGACGACGAGCCGTTCGACTCGAGCGTCTCCGAGACGATCCGGATCGTGTACGGGAAGTCCTCGGGCGCCGGGATGACGGCCTCGAGCGCCCGCTGTGCGAGTGCACCGTGGCCGATGTCACGCCGCTTCGGGCCCCGCATGAAGCCCGTCTCCCCGACCGAGTAGGGCGGGAAGTTGTAGTGGTGCATGTAGCGGCGCTCCTCCTCGAGGGAGAGGTCGTCGATGCGCTGACCCTCCTTCGCGGTGCCGAGCGTGAGCGACGAGAGGATCTGCGTCTGGCCGCGGGTGAACAGGCCGGAGCCGTGGGTGCGCGGGTTGACGCCGACCTCGACCTCGATCGGCCGGATCTCCTCGGCGCCGCGACCGTCCGGGCGCCGCTTCTCGACGGCGATCTTCTGCCGCACGAGATCCTTGTAGATCGACTCGCACGCCTTCTTGACCTGCGAGCGGGTCTGCGAGTCCTTCGACGCCGGCAGTGGCTCGCCGGTCTCGGGATCGACCGACGCGCCCCCGACCGGGAACGGCAGCTCGACCACCTCGATGATCCGGTCGAACAGCAACTGCCGCTTCGCCGACTTGAGCGCCTTCGAGTCCTGCTCGGCGTCCGTGAGAGCCTTCAGCTCGTCGCCGAACTGCTCGCGCACCGGGCCCTCGACCGCGACCGCCCGCTGCTTCTCGAGCAGCATCGCGAGCGCCGCCTTGACCTGCACCTGGCGCTGGATGTCGTCGTCCGTCGACTCCATCGTGATCGGGCCGGCGAGCTCGGCCAGGAGCTCCTCGACGGCCGTGCTCGACTCCTTGATGCCGGCCTGCTGGATGCGCTCCCAGATCGTGTGCCCGTGGTCGCGCTCGAGCTCCGCGAGGAGCTCGAGATCGAGCCACTTCGCCTTGCCGGCCTGCCGGCGCAGGTCCTCCTGCGCCTCGCACAGCTTCACGATCTCGCCCTGGGCGAGCTCGAGCGCCTCGAGGATCTTCTCCTCGGGGACCTCGCTCGCTCCGGCCTCGACCATCGTCAGCCCCTCCTTCGTGCCGACGACGATCAGGTCCATCTCTGCGGTCTCGCTCTCGGCCAGCGTCGGGTTGATGACGAGGCTGCCTTCGATCAGGCCGACGCGGACGGCGCCGACCGGGCCGATGAACGGCAATGGCGAGAGCATCAGCGCCGCCGAGGCGCCGTTGATGCAGAGGATGTCGTGAGGCGTGACCATGTCCGCACTGAGGACGGTGCAGATCACCTGCACCTCGTTGCGGAAGCCTTTCGGCCAGAGCGGCCGGATCGGCCGGTCGATCATGCGTGCCGTGAGGATGGCGCGCTCGGTCGGGCGGCCCTCACGCTTGAAGAAGCCGCCCGGGATCTTGCCGGCGGCGTACATCCGCTCCTCGACGTCGACCGTGAGCGGGAAGAAGTCTGCGCCCTCGCGCGCCTCGGCGCGCCCCTGGGCCGTGGCGAGCACCATCGTGTCGCCTCCGCGAACGACGACGGCGCCGTCCGCCTGCTTCGCGAGATGGCCGGTTTCGAAGCTGATCTCCTGGGTCCCGATCTGGACGGAGACCTGCGCCCGGTGCTCGGTCGCGATACTCATCAATTGTCCTCCACTCTGCCTTGTGGAGGGCGGGAGCTCGAGCCAGACCGGCCGATGCTCTTTGCCGGGCGTCGGTGGCTTCGCCGCCGACGCTCTCAGCTTGAGTCGGGCTCGCTCGAACTTCCACCCTCCGTGTTCTTGGGAGCTAACGGCGCAGGCCGAGCTCCTTGATGAGGGCGCGGTAGCCCTCGAGGTCGTGCTTCTGCAGGTAGTTCAAGAAGCGGCGGCGCCGCCCGACGAGCTTGAGCAGGCCGCGCCGCGAGTAGTGATCGTGCTTGTGCGTGCGCAGATGCTCGGTCAGCTCGTTGATCCGCTGCGTGAGCATCGCGATCTGCACCTGCGGCGAGCCCGTGTCGGCCTCGTTGCGGCCGTGCTTCGTGATGATCTCCTGCTTCGCTTCCTTGGTCAGGGCCACGCCCTCTCCTTCCTTTCGCCTCCCTGGGCTCCGCCCGCGGCGCTGCGTCTTTCCAAACCAAGGAAACGTGGCGCGAGCCGGACCCGGGTCGCGGGGTAGGGTAGCGGAAACCGGCATGGCGAGCGCGATTCCGCAGAGGCGACTGCTCGAGATCGTGCGCGAGGCGCGCGTGCGCACCGGTGTTCCGGCGGTCACCGCAGGGCTCCTCGTGCGTGATCGAGTCGAGCTGGCCGCGGACGGGCCCGTCGAGGCCGAGACACCGTTCCGGATCGCCTCGATCACGAAGTGGTTCACGGCCTCGCTCGCGACGCTCCTGCTCGACCTCGAGGAGCCGGTGGACGGCCGGGCGAGTCCCGGCCGGCTCCTGTCGCACACCGCTGATCTCCGGCCGAACTCGAGAGGGTCGCTTCCCACGCCGTGCCGCGGGCTGTGGTCCTACTCGAACGCCGGCTACGTGCTCGCCGGTGAGGCCTGCGCGGCCGCTGCCGGCACGTCGTTCGCGGCCGCCGTGCAAGAGCGGCTGCTCGAGCCGCTCGGGCTCGAGCGCACCGGCTTCGAGGAACCGCCGGACGCAGCTCGTGGGCACCTCCAGGACGGCGCGACGGGACACCGGCCCGCACCCGACGTCGAGTACGCGGAGCGCCGGCGGCCCGCGGGTGGGCTCTGGTCGACGGTGGGCGATCTGCTGCGGTTCGCGGAGCACCAGCTCGGCGGCACGGGCCCTCTCGCGCCGGCCCAGGTGAGCGCGGTTCAAGAGCCGCGGGCCGAGGCACTCGGCGGCCGCTACTGCCTCGGGTGCTGGAGCCGGCAGCTCGTCGGCGGCCGCACCGCGTTCGACCACGAGGGATCGGTCGGCGGCTACCAGTCCCTTCTGCTGCTCGTTCCCGAGGACAGGGCGGCGCTGGCCGTGCTGACCAACAGCTGGCGCGGCAGCGGACTGATCCGGCGCGTGGTGCGTGAGCTCGGGCTCGTGCCCTCTCCACACGAGGCGACCCGGGCGGAGCAGGTCGAGCCGGGCCGGTACGAGCTCGACGACGCCGTCGCCGTCGTGGCCGAACGCAACGGCCGCTGGCGGGTGGCCGAGAGCGAGACGGATCCCCTGTCCGGGACTCGGATCGAGCACCCCGAGTACGCGGTCGACGCTCTCGGCGGAGGTGTCTACGGCTTCGCCGGCGGCCTCCTGATGGGCCATCGCCTGGACTTCCCTCGGCAAGGCGTCGCGCGCATCGGCTGGACCGCCTTGCCGGTCGCGAGCTCCTGAGGCGGCTCAGCCCGGGCGGACGGCATCGCGGGTCCGCTCGACGTCGTCGCCGATCGCGGCCACGAGCTCCTCGAGCGAGGCGAAGCGCCGCTGCTCCCGGATCGGATGCCAGAGCTCGACCACGAGCCGCCGTCCGTACAGGTCGTCGTCGAAGTCGAGCAGGTGAGCCTCGACCCGGCGCTCGACGCCGTCGAAGTGCGGGTTCGTGCCGATCGAGACGGCCGCGCGGCGATCCAGCGTCCAGCCGGCATATACGCCGTCCGGCGGCACGAGGAGCCCTGCCGGGACGTCGAGATTCGCGGTCGGGAACCCCAGCTCGCGGCCGCGCCCGTCGCCGCGGACGACGATCCCTTCGACCTCCGGCGGCCGGCCCAGCAACGTCGCCGCCCCCTCGACCTCGCCGGCGTGCAGGAGCTCTCGCACACGACTCGAGGAGACGTTCTCCACCAGAGGCACGCGGCGCACGTCGAATCCCAGCCGCGCGAGGAGGTCGAGATCGCCCTCGCGGCCGCGCCCGAAGCGGAACGTGTCCCCTGCGGCGATCGTCTCCGCTCCGATGCCGCGGAGCATCTGCTCGGCGAACTCCTCCGCCGAGAGCGAAGCGAGCTCGGTGTCGAACGGAAGCACGAGCAAGTCCTCCACACCCGCGTCCGCGAGCAGCTCGAGTCGGCGTTCCAGCGTGGCCAAAAGCTCCACCCGTCCGCCGAGCACGGCCCGGGGATGCGGATCGAACGTGACGACCGCAGTGCGTAGCCCGGCCCGCCGCGCTGCGTCGATCACGCGCAGATGCCCGCGATGGACGCCGTCGAAGGTTCCGACTGCGACGGCGCGCCGCGCCTCCGGCAACTCAGCCGGCTCCCGAGTGACGTTCACGCGCCCGGCACCGCGCGCGCCGTCTCCACCTGAGCCAGCACGTCGGCCTCCGCCAGCAGCCGCTCGGCCGTGAACGCCTCCGGCGCGACGGCGTCGACCACCGAGAACGGCCCGACCGCGGTTCGCCGCAGCGTCGCGCAGTGCCCGCCGAGCGCGATCGCGAGCGATCGGATATAGGTCCCGGAGCTGACGTGAGCGTCGAGCGTCACCGTCTCGCCCGTATACGCCATGACGTCGAGCGCGTGTACCGTCGACCGGCGTACCGGCATCTCCACCTCGACGCCGCGCCGGGCGAGCCTGTACGCACGCTCGCCACCGATCTTCACCGCCGACGCGGCGGGGATCGGCAGCTCGATCTCACCGCGGAGGCGCTCGAGCCGTTCGCGGAGCTCGGCCTCGCCGGGCGGTGCACGGCTCTCGCCGACCTCCCCCTCGGGATCTCCGCTCGAGGTGTCCCGGGTGAGATCGATCTCGGTGACGTACCGCTTGTCCAGGCCGACGAGGCACGGAGCCAGCTTAGTTGCCCTACCGGACAACAGAAGCAACAGCCCGCTCGCGAACGGGTCGAGTGTTCCGGCGTGACCGGTACGCGCTCCGGTCACCCTGCGGATCTGGGCGACGACGGCGAACGAGGACGGGCCGCGCGGCTTGTCTACGAGCGCGACGCCCGCCGGCTCAAGCGCGCGAGGCGGCACGTTGGTCGAGGAAGCCTTCGCGGATCTGCTCGATGATCTGCTCCAGCCGGAGGTCGGTGGAGAAGCCGGCGGCCTGGCGATGTCCGCCGCCCCCGAATCGCCGCGCGATCGCCGAGACGTCCAGCTCGTCGATACTCGAGCGGAGGGAGCCCTTGTACGCCTGCGCCCTATGCGCCAGCTGCTCCCGCACCAGCACCGCCAGCTCGGCCCCTTCGACGGCGCGCAGGTAGTCGATGATCCCCTCGGAGTACGGCTCCGAAGCGCCGGCGTCCACGAAGTCGCTACGCAGAAGATGCGAGACGACGATTCGCCCGCCTTCGAGCACCTCGGCGCGGTCGAGAGCGCGCGCGAGCAGCTTCAGCTTTGCGAATTCGACGGACTCGTAGACCTCCTGGAAGACGGCGTGGATGTCCGCTCCGGCCTCGACGAGCTCGGCCGCGAGCCGGAGAGCCTTCGGCGTCGTGTTGGCGTACTGGAACCGTCCCGTGTCGGTGACGAGCGCGATGTAGAGCGGCTCGGCGAGCTCCGGGGTGAGCTCGACGCCGAGCTCGGTGAACACGTCGCGCAGCACCTCTCCGGTCGAGGACGCGTCCGCGACGATCAGGTTGACGTTGCCGAAGCGAGTGTTGTCGTGGTGGTGATCGACGTCGAGGACAAGCGGCGCCAGTGAGAGCAGGGCCTCGTCGCCGATTCGATCCTCCTTGGCGCAGTCGACGGCGAGGAGTACTCGTTCCCCCGCGTCTGCCGGCCGTTCGCGTACGAGCTCGTCGAGCGGCATGAAGGCGTACTCCCGCGGCAGCGGCGTCTGCCCGGGGAGGTACATGACGGCGTGCTTGCCGAGCTGCCGAAGCGCGAGCGTCGCCGCGAGTAGCGATCCCAGGGCGTCCCCGTCCGGGTTCTCGTGCGTGACGACGAGGAAGCGGTCGTGCTGCCGCAGCGCGTCTGCGATCGCATTCAGGTCAGTCGTCTGAGTCATCGTCGTCCGGCGCGAGCTCGTCGATCAGGCGGGTCATGCGCACGCCGCGCTCGACCGTCGGATCGTACTCGAACGTCAGTTGTGGAGTGCGTTTCAGCCTGAGCTCGCGTGCGAGCCGCGACTGCAGGACGCCGTGCGCGGCCTCCAGCCCCAGGAGGCTCATGCGCTGCTTGCTGCCGGAACCGAGCACGCTGAAGTAGACGGTCGCATGCCGGAGGTCGGGTGCCGTGTCGACCCCGGTCACGGTGATGAGGCCGAGGCGCGGATCCTTGAGCTCCGGAAGGGCCTCGGCCAGGACCTGCCGCACCGACTCGTTCACCCGGCGCATGCGCTCGCTCATGGCTCCCATTCAAGCGTCTGTTCACCGGAACGCGCTCCCGGAGCCCGCTCCTGAATCGCTCAGCCGGATCCACCACGCCCCACCCAGGGTGGGGAAGCGATCCCTCCGCCCTCGGGAGCCACGCTACCGCTCGAAGCCTCACGTATGCGTGCCGACCGATCGCGAAAGACCGGCAATCGCACGAGTCGCGACCGGTCGGACGGCGCAAGCGGGTCAGCGAATCACATCGAGCACGAGCGGCCGTGGGTCCGGCTCGTCGCCGATCTCGTATGCGGCGAGCAGGATCGATTCGGCCGCGTCGGCTGCGGCGCGGTCACGCGCGTGAATCTCGGCCAGTGGCTCCCCTCGCTCCACTCGATCGCCACGCTTGGCCAGACAGACGACGCCCACGGCATGGTCTATCGGCTCCTCCTTCCGCTCGCGCCCCGCGCCGAGAGCCATCGCGACTGCCGCGATCTCCCTTGCACGCACCCCGCGAACGAAGCCTTCGTCGGGTGCCGCTACCTCCGCCACGACGTCCGCACGAGGGAGCAGCGCTGGATCGGGATCGCCGCCCTGCGCGCGGATCCAGCGCTCATACGCCACTCGCGCCGAGCCGTCGGCAAGCGCAGTCGTCACCCGCTCCCGCGCCGCCTCTTCGTCGAGCCCAAGATCAGACAACGCGAGCAGCTGGGTCGCGGCCACGACGACGAGCTCGCGGAAGTCGGAGGGCCCGCCGTCAGCAAGCGTGTCGTATGCCTCGCGCACCTCGAGTGCGTTGCCGACCGCGCGACCGAGCGGCTGCTCCATGTCCGTGAGCAGGCAGACCACGTCCATGCCGGCCTCCTTCCCCAGGCTGCGCATGGCTTCGGCGAGGCGGCGCGCCTCGTCGACCGTCCGCATGAACGCCCCTTCACCGACCTTCACGTCGAGCACGAGCGCGCTCGCACCGGCAGCGATCTTCTTGGACATGATGCTCGCAGCGATCAGCGAGACCTCGTCGATCGTCGCCGTGACGTCGCGCAGCGCATAGAGCCTCCGATCGGCTGGGACGAGATCGGCGCTCTGCCCGGCCACCGCGAGCCCGATCTCTCGCACCTGCTGGACGAGCTCCTCGGTCGAGAGCTCGACCCGGAAGCCCGGGATGGACTCGAGCTTGTCGAGCGTGCCGCCCGTGTGGCCGAGCCCGCGGCCGCTCATCTTCCCGAAGGGGGCACCGCACGCGGCGACGACCGGACCGAGCGCAAGCGTCGTCTTGTCGCCCACGCCGCCGGTCGAGTGCTTGTCGACCACGCGCCGACCCAGCCTGGCGGCCAAGTCAACCGTCTCCCCGCTCGCGACCATCGCTTCCGTGAGCGCGAACGTCTCGACCGCCGACAGGCCCCGAAACCAGATCGCCATGAGCAGCGCCGCCGCCTGGTAGTCGGGCAGCTCGTCGCGCGCGTACGCGGCGACGAAGTCCCGCAGCTCGCCCGCCGGGATCTCTTCGCCGTTCCTCTTGCGCTCGATCAGCTCGGCGGGATGCATCGTTCGCGCGAGCCTAATCCTCGGGGTCGACCACGAGGCGCTCGACGAGCGCGACCTCCCATTCCTGGCCTCGCAGCCAGCGCTCTGCCTCGTCGAGCAGGCGTTCGACCTCCCGGTGCTCGCGGGCGACGCACGCCGCAGTGATGCGCGCGCGCTGCCAGACGTCGTGATGGTCGACCTCCGCCACCGACGCTCCGACCCGGTTCTGGAGCTGGGCCTTAGCCGAGCGCAGGTGGTGGCGCTTGTCCTTGAGCGAGTGCGCCCCGGGAAAGTGCAGCTCACAGGTCAGGATTCCGACCCACCCGCTGGTCACTCCAGCACCAGCCGGTCCACGATCTCGGCGGCCTGGCGGACGATCTCCACCTCGCGCGGGCTCGCGCCTCCCAGCAGCGACTCGAGGACCTCGAGCCGTCGCTCGCGCCCACGCTCGGCGATGCGACGGGCCTTCGCGGTCGCATGCAGCCGCACGACCCTCCCGTCCCCCCCTGGGTCGCGCTCGCGACGCACGAGACCATCCTTCTCCATCGAGGCGACGAGCTTGCTCATCGTCGGAAGCGTTACCTGTTCCGCGGCTGCGAGCTCCGACAGGGACTGTGGCCCGAGGAAGACCAGCACGGACAGAGCGGAGCGGCGGGCAGGCGTCATGCCCATCGACTCGTCGTCGGCGACGCGCACGCGTCGCAGGAGGTGGATCGCGGCGGAGTGCATCCGGTCCGCCGCATGGCGCTTCGGACTTGACATTATTGGTTAGGCTAACTAATAATCTCCGTCATGTCCATTTTCGAGCTCATCGACACCGACGACGCTGCCGGACTGCACGCGCTCATCGAGAGCGACAGCAGCGCGCTCGGCGCCCGCGACGACACCGGCCTCACCCCACTCATGCACGCTGCCTACCGCGGCCGGGGCGCCGTCTTCCATGCGATCGCGGGCCACGGTTCCGAGGACCCGTGGGATCGGCTTCTCCTCGGCGAGTCGAACGGCCTCCCCGCGCCCGACGCGTGGAGCCCAGACGGCTTCACTCCGCTCCACATCGCCGCTTTCGCGCAGAACGCGGCCGGCGCGCAGTCACTCCTGGATGCGGGAGCAGACCCGAACGTCTTTGCGACGGCCTCGTTCGCGCGCGTGACTCCGCTCGGGACGTGTGCCTTCGCGGGGGCGACCGCGGTCGCGCGCACGCTCATTCGCGGCGGCGCCAACGCCGCGCTGACCGAAGTCGAAGGCGGATCGCCGCTCGAGGCCGCGTTCCAAAACGGGTACCAGGATCTCGTCGCCGTGCTCGTCGTCGCCCTCGCCCACGGAGACATCGAGTCGGTACGGGTCGCGCTCGAGCGGGACGCCACGCTCGCGAACGCGGCGGTCGACTGGGCCGACGGCGACTGGGAGAGCGCGCTCGGCGCGGCGTCGCACATGCACCGCCGCGACATTGCCGAGTTGCTGCTCGAGCACGGAGCCCGTCTCGACGTCTTCGCCGCGGCGATGCTCGGCGACATCGACGCGGTCAGGGCGGTGCTCGACGCACACCCGGAGCTGCGCGACGCGAAGGGACCGCACCGCATCCCGCTCTCCGCGCACGCGACCGGCGCCGTTCGGGATCTCTTTACGTAGCGGAGGAGGGATCCTCGTCGAGCGACGTCCGCTCGACCTCCCGCGTCTCGAACATCTCGAGCACGTCTCCCTCCTTCACGTCGTTGAAGCCGTCGAGAAGGATCCCGCACTCGAAGCCCTCCGCGACCTCGCGGACATCGTCCTTGAACCGCTTCAACTGCGCAATTGTCGTCGTGTAGATCACG